>NZ_JAVTWC010000039.1:0-87008 GCF_032229445.1 Tahibacter sp. | reverse complement strand
TCTTCCTTCGCCCCAGCTTGGTGAGTTTATCGGGGCGACAACTATTCTGACGCGGCCCCCCCCCCTTCGGTAACACAACCCCAACAACGCTATCCCGAGCAAAACCAGCCGACCAGCTGCCCGTCCCAAGCGCACCAGCGCTCCATGGGCCCGGTTGCCTTCGCACGCCCGTCCCAGGCTTCGGCCGGCGTCCGGCCACGCAGATGCTGATGCGGCCGCGCGTGGTTGTACCACAGGCGGAACTCGACCAGCTTCCGGCGCAGATCCTCGGTGTCCACGATGCAGACCCGATCTAGCTGCCTTTTCAGCGTGCCAAACAGTCGCTCGATACGACCGTTCTGCCACGGGCAGTGCGGCTGTATCCGCTGCAGCCGAACACCGAGCAGGTTGAGCGCGAGCGACAATCCGCGGTAGACGAAGCACGCTTCGTTGTCGATGCGGATGTGCCGCGGAATACCGTAGCGGCGGAACAGGGCGATCAGCGCCCGCAAGATCGTCAGACTGCGCTTGTCCGCCACATCGCTCAACGTCAGCAGCGCCCGGCTGCCATGATCGAGCACACCGAGAATCACATGCTGCATCCCATCACGCTGCGCCTTGCCGGTCAGATCCATCGCCCAGGTTCGATTGATCGGCCCCTCCGGTGGCACGCGGTGTTTGAACGTCTGACGCAGATACGCGATCTCGGAAAGGTGCCGCCGCAGCACCTGCGCGACATAGCTCTTGCTGACGCTGATTCGCCGATCGGCGAACTGCCGGTTGAACACCTCGGCAATCACGCGACAACCCAGTTCCGGTGAAAGCGCCTTGAGCCGCATCAATTCTCGGCTCACCCCATCGGGTTTGCGCTGGCTGCGCGGTGCGGGGCCGGCGCCATCATTTGTGCGGATCGTCCGACACCGCCTGGGATGATATCGGCGGCTACGAAAGTCGGCGATCCAGCAGGCGCAGATCACGGCCGTGATCAGCAGCAAAGCGATGTTCAGCAGCATGCGCAATCGGTCGGATGCAGTCGGAATGCCGAGCGTAGTCCGATGGCAATCGATGCTCTACTCGAAGCACGCGCACCCCGCGTACCTGTTCGACTTCATCGCCCGCAACGGCACGCGCTATCACTTCGCCGAGCCCGATCCCGACGGTCCGCGCCTGTCCAACGTCAAAGACGCCAACGGCAATCGCGTGACCAATGCCTGCAGGCACGACACGGTGCTCTGCAGGCGTTTGCCGGCGTCACGGTCACAGGCCGATTGGGAATCGAGGACTCAGGCGGATTCGCCGTGGCTTCTGATGCCGGAACCGACGACCTCAGACCGCCGCGATTCCTGCAGCGGCGTCGACTGCCAGGCGACTGCCGGAGTTGGGAGGTGGGTACGAAGGGCTGCTGGTGAGACCGCCGCTGACCACGCCGATGCCAATGTAGCAATGGGTATACATGCACACGTACTTATATTTTCTTTCAGCGCAGTGCTGCGCGCGCGACCTGCGGAACGGGCACGTGCTCGTCCTCCGGCTGCCACGGCAGCGACAACGACTCCGGCACTCGGCGTTCGCCGGCCAGGGCCGAGGCTCTGTGCAGCGCGGTTCGCCAGTTCTCCGCGTCCGACGCTTCGCGGTGCAGGCGCGCAAACAGCAGTGCCGTGTCGTAATCACGCGACGCCTGTGCGGCCAGCGGAGCGGCCAATGACAACACTTCACTGCTGCGTCCATGCGTCGACAACAGACCGGCCAGCGCGAGCGCCGCTTGGCGTTGTTCTCGCAGATCGCGCAGCGCGGTGGCCCGTTGCAGGCCTTCGCGCACGCTGTTTTCCGCCTTCGAGTAATCGTGGCGCGACTGGTGCGAGAGTCCGCGCAACAGCCAGGCATCCACGTCTTCCACTGGCCCATTTTCCATCGCCGCCATGGCGAATTCCGGCAGCGGCGAGGGCAGCGCCTGCAGAATTTGAGCGGCGCGCAACCTCAGGTCGGGCGGTGCATCGATGCGCATCAGCACGCTGCGCGCACGGGTTGCCGCTGCACGCTCGCCACGGGTAAACGCGAGTTCCGCGGCAAGCAGTTCGCTGCGCGCCGCATCGGCGTCGCCAGCGGCTTCCTCGCGGCCGACGGCCTCGAGCGTCGCGCCGGCTTCGGCGAGCCGCCCGAGGCCGAGCAGTACCTCTGCGCGCGCGTGCAGTACGCGCGTGCGCAGCTGCCGGTCGATCAACCGCGGCAGCAGGCGTTGCGCACGATCGCTGCTGGCCAGTGCATCGTCCCAGCGCAACAAGCCGCATTGCAGATCGACGATGCTGCCGAGGGTCGCACTCAACTCGTTGATGGCCGCGTAGTTGCCGAAGCGCGTCGCGGCGGATTGCAATTGGTCCAGCGCTTCCAGCGGGCGCCCCTGGCGGCGATCCAGCAGCGCCAGATTCACCTCCGCGCGCGCGACACCGAGATCGTCGCCGGCCGCGTCGAGCAGACTACGCGCACGCGACAGATCGGCCTGCGCGTCGGCCAGCCGCTGCTGACGCAGCGCGATGCCACCGCGCCCCATGAGCGCACGACCGAGGTCGCGGCCCCCCCGGTCGGCCAACGCGGCGATCGCCGCCGCAAAATCCCTCTCGCTCGCCGCATCGTCGCGCTGGCGCATCGCGATCGAACCCCGCGCCGCGAGCACGCGTCCGCGAAAGGCAGTATCAGCCGCCAGCTCCGCGTCGCGCAGCAAGTCGTCCAGTGCGGCTCGCGATTCGCCCAGGCGGCCTGCGCGGTAGTCGAGTTCGGCGGCGAGGTAGCGCGTCTCGCGATCGCTGCGCTGCGCCGGCGGCAGAGCGGCGAGCCAGCCGCGGATCGTTTCCAGCTCGTTGCCGAGTAGCGCGGCGCGTAAGCGCAGCGCGGTCTCGCTGCTACTGTCGCTCCCGCCCGCCTGGATCTGACCGAGGTTGGCGATCAGGGTATCACCGACGGCCGCAGCGGCCTGCAGTACCTGCGGATGCTGGTGCTGCAGGTGCAGGTCCGCCCCGTTCGCGCGACGTCCTTCCAGGCTGAATTCCCAGCCCGAGGAGAGACGCGAGAGCCGCGGCTGCAGCAGCAGATCGACCTGGAGCATCTGCGGACGCAGCGCGGTTCCCGGCGGCGGTGGCGGCAACGCGGCCAGCGCAGCGAGCACACTTTCGCTCGGTGGCACCACGAGCCCCTGCGCGCGCAGGCGCGAGGCCAGCAAATCCATGAGACCAAGCCGCGCCCACGCCACGTCGGCGGCAGCCGCTGGATCCATCTCCACCGGCAGGATCACGACACGTCGTGGCACCGCCGCAGCGGCGGCGACACCGGACGGCAGATAGGTCGCGGCGAGCTTCAGCAGCAGGATCGTCGCGGCTACGGCTACGGACGCTGCGAGCCATAGTCCGCTGCGCCAGCGTGCCAAGACGGGCGACACGAGCGGCGATTCCGCTGCACTCGGTCCCTGGCGTAGATCGACGGGCGGCGCAGGGTCCGCCATGGTTCGGGATTGCAGCGGCGGGTGCGGCGGAACGTCGGCCGTGCTTTCGTCAGCTACGGCGCCGGAAATCGCAGGCGGCGTTGCGGCAGCATCCGGCTCACCTCCCTCGGCGTATGCGACGGTGCCGACCCAGTGATAGCCGAATCCGGGCACGGTGCGGATCTGACGCTGCTCGCTGCTGTCGTCACGCAGCAGGCGCCGTGCACGGAGCACGGTCTGCGCCAATTGCGTATCCGATACGTTGGATCTCTTCCACACATAGAGAATGAGCTCGTCTCGTGCGACGGCGCGTTCGCGACGCTCGATGAGATAGACGAGGCAATCGAATACGCGGCGCGGCACCGGCAGCCGGCCCTGCGGACCGCTGACCAGGCGCGACGCACTGTCCAGCACAATATCGGCAACGTGGTATTGCACCGTTCGGCCACTCCCCCATGGCGCTCGCGCCCGCAGTCATCCTGTGGACACGCGCAGCCGCGTCGCGCGCGAGCGCGACTGTTGCGACAGACATTGCGGCGGCACAGCCCCCCGGCCATACCGTCGGACGATTCTAGTGAAGACGGTCGGGCCTGACGAGAGCGGATCATTGTGGACTGCCAAACAGTTCTGCTTATTTCAGATCAAACACTCAACCTGAAAGCGCGGCACTGCACGTCGACCACTTTGGCCGCGACTGCCTGCGTATGCTGTCGGGCCGCGCAGGCCGTGCCGGCATCAAGACAGGTTCATCCGCGCAAGGGCATCCGCTGCCGCTTGCGGCGCTGCCGCTTGCGGCGCTGCCGCTTGCGGCGCTGCCGCAAACAGCACCCTTGACGGACCCTGCGAAATTTCCGACCGCGACGCGCGTCGTGCTCCGATGTGAGCACCGCAGCGACAATGCGATGCTTTCCGCAGCACCAGCGCACCCATAGGTGCTATTTGTCACGAGCACGACGGCGCGGTCGCCCAATGCCGTAGCGCCCGACGTGCGAGTGGTGCGGCTCACGCTCTTTGCACCTGATCATGCAATTGGAACCGTTTTGGAATGACGCCGCCGCCCAACCAGTGCAGGGTTGGGCATCACGGTTTGCGGCTGCGGGGGCGGCCGAACCTGATCGACAACGAATAGCCGACACGCTGCTCAAATGCGGCGTGCGCCGGCAGCCCATCGAACACAGCCGTCCTCTGGAGAAGCCCGCATGCGTCGTTCCCGCCTGACCCTCGCTGTTTCCATTCTGCTCCTCACTGCTGCTGCGCCCGCCTGGTCGCAGGCGCTCGATCCGTCTTACCGCACAGATGCCGCCCAGGATGCGAACGTCGCCGCCGAATTGGCTACGCTGGCCGACGTGCGGCGCGATTTCCCGGTGCTATTCGCCGCGGCCTACGCGCGTTATCCACAGCTGCCTGCCGGCTCGCTCGAAGCGATCGCCTACGTGCAAAGCCGCTGGGTCATGCTCGACGGCGCGACGCAGCGGTTGGCCGAAGCGCCCACCGCCGCGGGACTGATGGGCCTCTACACTGGCAACGGCTTTCGCGATCAGGCCGGCGCCGCCGCGCGTCTGCTCGGCGTCGCGAAGATGCAGGTCGAGAATGATCCCTATTGGAACGTGATGGGCGCCGCCGCCCTGCTGGACGAGCTGCGCCTAACGCTGGCGCGCGGCGCCAGCGATGCGGACCTGCTGCGCGCCTACGCCGGACACGGCGACGGTAAGACGGGCGCCGTTGACGCAGACTCGATCAGCGAATTCGCCCGCGAAGCGTTCGCCTACGACGTGCTGCTGACACTGGATCGCGGCGTCGACGACAACGGCATTCGCGTTGCCCCCCGACCGATTGCCTGGGAACGCGAATTCGCGCCCGAGGCCCTGCTACGCCAGCGCGCGCCATTCGTCCGCCTGGACCTGCAACGCGGCCGCATCGAGGTAGACGGCTATCGCGTCGACCCGGTGACCGAGGCACTGACCACGGCCGCAGACTCCGCCGGGCCGGTACTCGCCAGCACCGACTACGCGCCCGCGCTATGGGTCGCATCGCCCTACTTCCATGCGCGCAGCCAATCCGCCTCAGCCGTCGCGATCCACACCATGCAGGGGTCTTACGCCGGCAGCATTTCGTGGTTCACGAACAACCCGAACTCGGTCAGTGCGCACTACCTCATCCGCAGTTCCGACGGCCAGATCACGCAGATGGTGCGCGAATCCCAGGCCGCGCATCACATAGGCAGTGAGAACAGCTATACGCTGGGCATAGAGCATGAGGGCTATGTCAACAATGCGAGCTGGTATACAACAGCGATGTACAACGCCTCGTCGGCGTTGACCCGGCATTTCTGCGCGCGCTACGGCATCAACTGCGCGACCGCCTACAACGGTCCGGCGCACAGCGGCGTCGTGGTCCTGTCGAGCACGATCCGCATCAAGGGCCACCAGCATTTCCCGAACAACACGCATACCGATCCGGGCATCAACTGGGACTGGCCGCGCTATTACGGCCTGCTGAACCCCGGTTCGGGCGGCGGCACCACCCGCGTACTCGATACCTTCGAGAGCAGCGAGGGCCATTTCGCCTCGACGCCGAGCTATTCGGGCAGCACCACGGGCATCAATGCGACGTCCACAGCCGAACGCGACTGCTCCATCGCACGCGTCGGCAACTGTTCGGAACACCTGACCCTGATCGACAATCCCGGCAACACACAGGCATGGGCCGTACGCTTTCTTTCCGGCAGCGGCACGCCGGGCAGCAATACCAGCGTCGCACGCAACGGCCGCGTCGGCTTCTGGGTCTACGTCGGCGGCAGCGGCTTCACTGTCGGCGTCGGCATCGACGATGGTGCCGCGACCGAGCGCTCCACGCTGCGCAGCGTCGCGGCAAACACCTGGACCTACGTCGAGTGGAATCTTGCTGACGCGAACCAATGGGACGCGTGGGTCGGCGGCAACGGCGCAATCGATGCGGCAAACGTCACGCTGGACGCGATCTGGCTCGAACGCGCACATACGACGTTCAGCGTGAATGCGTATATCGACGAGGTGCAGTGGCGGTCGAACTGATGCCGGTGCCGAGCGGCCGCGACATCGTCCCGGCCGCGTCGGACTGCACCGGCAGCCAATGTCCCGCAAATACGTTGGAGAAATTCCGGATGGTCAATCCGCCGGAATCATTCACTCGTATTTGCGCGACAGGACACTAGCCCGCATTTCTCACACCCGTTCGTAGCGAGGCCGTCGAGACGCCGTCCTGATGCGCGCCGCGGACTGAGTGACGGCGAAGGCGTAGCCGACACTACGTCGAGCCGACACGAGGGAGCAGCGCGCGTCAGGGCGAGCGTATCGGCGGCCGCAGTAGAAGGGGTGTGAGAAATACGGACTAGACCTGCCCGGCCAGCGTGCGCGCGAAGCCGAGGTTGGTTTCGACTCGTTCGTGTTCGCTCTCTGGCAACTCGCCGTCGGACAGCAACTCCTCGCACAGACGCGCGCTGAGCGCGCCGTCACCGCAATACCAGCTCGATACGGCGAGTTCGTCCTTGGCACGCCAGGCCTGCACGGCGCTGTCGACAAACAAAACGTCGTCGCTGGCCGGCAGATCCAGCGCCAGACGCGCGAAGAGTGTGGCCATGCGGTAGCGCTGCTGCAGACGAAGATAGCGAGCGAACTCGCAGGGTGCCTCGCCGCGCGACGCGCGATGGTCACAGGCATCGAGGTAAGCGGCGGCGATGTCGGCATAGGCCGCGTTGGTGCGCTCCAGCAGCAGGGCGATCTGCAGCTTGGCGTAGTAGACCTCCTCGTCCCAGCCACCCAGTTCGACGCGGCTCCGGTAGGCGCGGATGGAATCGACAGGGCGGCCCGCGTCGCGCAGGCTTTGCGCATAATAGAACGCGTTGCGCGCGTGGTTCGGCTCGCGTTCCAGCGCGCGTAGCAGGATCTCCGCGTCGCGGCCATATTTCGCGCTGGCTGGCAGCTGACTGCGCGCGCCATCGGCGAACGTCGCGACCTGCCAGCCCGGCAGTCTGCTGACCTGCGCCGCATGCGCCGAAACCAGCACCTCGTGCATCACGCCTTCCCAATGCCAGTCGAGATCCAGGCGCGCGATACAGACGCGCCAGTAGCGCGTGACGCCGAACAGATACTCGAACAGGTGCCCTGGCAGCGCTGGATCCGGTCGGGCCGCGCCGTCGGCGACCTGCAGCACTTCGTCGGCATCGATGACCAGGGCCATCTCGCCGTGCTGGCGGGCAAGCGCCAGTGCTTCGTTGCGGTTGTGGGCGAAGTCGACCCAGGGTCGCTCGATCAGCTCACCCGGCTTGTCCTGCAACACGCGACGAATGATGTCCTGCGTGCCGTCGGTCGAACCGGTGTCGGCAATGGCCCAGCTGTCGACGTACGGCAGAACCGAACGCAGGCAGCGTTCGATCACGGCCGATTCGTTCTTCACGATCATGGACAGACACAGGCGCATGGGCCGATTCTGCCTAGTGCATCGCCACAGTGGAATCGTCGGACGGCCGCCCCGACGCAAAAAGCGCCACGAGGCATCCCTGCCCCGCGGCGCCACCTGCGTCACTCGGATCGAAGGCTCACCAATAGAACTGGGCGCGCGCTTCGAGAATGCTCGGATCGTCGTCGCGTTCGGCGCGCAGCGCGCTGACGTACTTGCTGCTGTCGACCTTGACGTAGTTGACCATGAACTTGAAGTTGGAGCGCCAGTACCAATTGACGCCGAGGGTCAGGTTGCGTTCTTCACCACCGAGGATGGGACCGTCGTTCAGGTCAGTCGCGTCATAGCGCAGGCCGATCTGCCACATGCCGCTGCTGGGATTGTCGGGCAGGGTCGTGGTCGGCAGGCCGGCCTTGTAGCCCCAGGTCTCGCCGGTCAGGTTCCACACGCCGTAGAGATACCAGCTGTCGCCGGTCCAGTCGGGCGCCGTAGTCGCCTCGGTGCGCGAGATGCGCGAGCGCATGTATTCGCCCTGCACCTTGAGCGGACCGCCAACCCAGAGACCTTCAAGACCGATAGTGCGCTGGCGGTCGGCATTGAGGATATTGCCGGTGTCGATGAGGCGCGCGGTGGCCTGATCGGCGTCCGGACGCACGCGCGGTCGCGCGGTGTCGGCGTCGGTGTCGTAGTCGACCGCGGAAAGACCAAAGTGGAGAATGTTGCCAGTCTCGGCCATCGGCGCGAAGTAGACGCGGCCGCCGAAGCCCGGGCCCTGGTTGAGGTTGCGCGTCAGCTCGCGGCCGAACATGCTGACCTGATAGCCGAAGTTCGTGCCGTCATCGCCGTAGGCGACACCGACGCGCCGCGCAACACCGAACAGATTGGTGACCATGGCCTTGGCAATGAAATCGTTGTGGCGCGTGCTGGTCAGCTCTTCCAGGCTGTTGGGCTGCTTGTACTGGCCGGCCAGAACATAGTTGGTGCCGAGCTTCCACTTGATATTGGCGTCCAGCCACTTGTTGGCCTTGCCGTCGTAGCCTGCGGTCCAATCGAAGCGCCCCCCCTTGCCCTTGAGGATGACTTCGGCGCGACGCATGTCGAACTCGCTGTCCTTGCCATCGTTGCCGGCGGGCGAAGCCGCATTGAGATCGGTGAAGTCGTTGTCGAACCAGTTGCCGTCGGCCTGCATCAGTCCTTCCAGACTGATTTCGCTGCCGTTGATCACGTCGATCGCGATTTCTGCCTGGGCGGTTCCTGCCAGCGCCGCGGCGACGGCGAGAGCGAGAAGGCGCGGGGTACGCAGTTTCATGGTTAAAAGCCCGTTAGCGTGGGTGAGGCGCGCAGGGTATGTCGGGCTCGTTACGAAAATATTTCAGTACGAGGTGTGAAACGATGACCGATGCGGTTGTCACATAACCGCAATGCATTACTGTGACGATGCAGCGACAACGAGGCGCGCGATGGACCGTCAGGTGAAGGCTATCGGCATCCGGCGACGCGGTTATTGCAGTGCCTATCGTCAGTACGCGACAGGCCGGCCCGGCTGACGGTACGCGGCGCTGTCATGGAACGCGGCTCGCCGCAGGTTCCGTCGAATCACGAACTGCACGACAACATCGAACACCCGGCGCGCGATCGCGCCCAGTCGGGACGCCGCTGCGCGAAGGCCTCGCGGCCGGGCTGCTCGTCATACGGGCGGCGCAGCACGTCGAGCAGGTCATGCACGCCGGTGAGGTCGCCCTGCTCCGCGCGGTCGATTGCCTGCTGCGCGAGATAGTTGCGCAGCACGTAGCGCGGATTCACCCTGTTCATGCGTGCGCGCCGCTGTGCTGCGGGCAGGGCTTCCTGCGCGAGCCGCTGTGCATAGCGCTTCAGCCAGGCCGCGAACGCCGCCTGCGAGGCCGCGTACTTGTCCTCGTCGTAGAACGAATCGCGCAGCGGGGTCATGTCGCCGGCCAGCACATCGACATCGGCGAGATGGCGGAAGAACACGGTCATGTCGACCTCGTTCTCGTGCAGCAGCGCATGCAATGCCTGCATGAGCGCGACGTCGTCGTCACTGCAGTCGAGCAGGCCGAGCTTCCCGGCGATATGTCCGCGATCGGCGTCGACGACGGTATCGACGTAGCGCTGCAGGCCGGCGTGCAGGGAATCGTGGTCGTCGAACAGCGGCGCGATCGCGCCGGCCAGACGGCCGAGGTTCCAGTACGCAATCTGTACTTGTTGCCCGAAGCGGTAGCGACGCCGCTCCCGGTCGGTCGTGTTCGGCGTCCAGTCCGGATCGAAGTCGTCGATCCAGCCATAGGGGCCGTAGTCGATCGTGAGACCCAGTATCGACAGGTTGTCGGTGTTCATGACGCCGTGAACGAAGCCCACGCGCATCCAGTGCGCGACCAGCCCCGCCGTGCGCGCACAGACTTCGCCGAACCAGGCCGCATACAGCGCCTCGCTGCCGGGCGCATACCGCGCGGCGAAGTCGGCGAAATCGCGCCGTATCGTGAAATCCGCGAGTTGGCGCAACAGCGCCGTATCGCCGCGCGACGCCGGCAGTTCGAAGTTGCCGAAGCGAATGAAGGACGGTGCAACCCGGCACACGATCGCGCCCGGCTCGGCACGCGCATTGCCGTCATAAAACATGTCGCGGACCACGCTTTCACCGGTGCCGATCAGGCACAGCGCACGCGTCGTCGGCACACCGAGGTGATGCATGGCCTCGCTGCAGAGAAACTCGCGAATCGACGAGCGCAGCACCGCGCGGCCATCCGCTCCACGCGAATACGGCGTCAGGCCCGCACCCTTGAGCTGCAGCTCCCAGCGCCGCCCCTCGGCGTTGATGGCTTCGCCGAGCGAAATCGCGCGGCCGTCGCCAAGCTGTCCAGCCCAGTTGCCGAACTGATGACCGCCGTAATTCGCCGCGTACGGCTGCATGCCGGGCAGCAGCCGATTGCCGCCGAAGATCTCGGCGAACGCCGCGGACTCTACGTCCGTCGCGTCCATACCGAGCAGCTCCGCCGTCTCGCGCGACCAGGCCAGCACGCGTGGCGCCGCGACCGGCGTCGGCACCACGCGGGAATGCAGCGCGCCGATCACCTGACGCGGTCGCGCATCGGTTTCCGGGTCGGCGGGCAGTTCGCGGACGAAGGCATTGTCGAAGCGCAGGTCGAGCACGGCAGGATTCCGAAAAGCGTCGTGAGAGGGGGCAACACAGTCCGCCCGAGGGCTGGGACGGCCGAGAACGATCGAGCACGTCCGCACACTCACCGTGGCGCGGGAGCCGTGCGTGAGAAAACAAGGATTGGGGTTACGCGACGAAGCTCAAGTATCCGGGCGGATCTGCGCCGGGCCACCTGAACCGATCGCGGCGCCATCAGCTTCGGGCGCAGCGGCGGATTCCGCTTCACCCTACTGGCTGGCCGTCGCTCACACGGCGAGGATGCGCTGCGCCAGCGCGTCCAGAAAGCGCTCCGGCAGCTGGGCCTGCACCGACACCTGCCACCAGTTCGTCTGTGCGAACGCGCGACATTTGATTGCGTCTTTTTCTGTCATCAGCACAGGCAGACCGTCATCGAAGGCCAGGTCGTCGGGGCGGAACAGGTGATGGTCGGCGAACGCATGCTCGATCACTTCGATGCGGCAGGCACGCAGGCTGTCGAAGAATCGTTGCGGATTGCCGATTCCGGCCACCGCGTGTACGCGACGGTGAGCGAACGACTCCAGGGCGACGTGCTCGCCGCTGCGCAGCGCGCTTGCGCCCTCGTCGCGCAGGTGAAGCTGCACTTCGTCGGCGCGCGCGAGGCCGCCGTTGCAGACGCGGAAATCCACGCGGTCCAGTCGCGACAGCGGCTCGCGCAGCGGCCCGGCCGGCAATAGCCGACGGTTGCCGAAGCGGCGCGCACCGTCGATTACGCAGATCTCCACGTCGCGACGCAGGCGATAATGCTGCAGGCCGTCGTCGGCGAGGATCACGTCGACCGGCGCGCTGGTCAGCAGCAGTCGGGCCGCCGCGACGCGATCGCGGCCGATGGCCACCGGCGCGCCGCTGCGCGCGTGGATCAGCAGCGGCTCATCGCCGACCTGCTGCGGCGTGGAGGCGGCGTCGAGCAGCAACGGTCCCGTCGCGTTGCCGCCATAGCCGCGACTTACCACGCCGGCACGCAGGCCGCGCGCGGCGAGCGCGCGCACCAGCGCGAGGGTCAGCGGGGTCTTGCCGGTGCCGCCGACGCTGAGGTTGCCGACCACGACCACGGGCTTGCCGACCGCGTACGAGCGCAGCCAGCCGTGCGCGTAGGCACCGCGGCGCAGCGCTGTAACGCCACCATAGACTCGCGCGAGCATGCGCCAGGACAACGGCACGTCCGCGCCGTGATACCAGACTGCCTCGCGCCGCGCGCCGCTCATCGCAGCCACTTGAACAAACGCCACCCGGCGGTTGTTCGGGTCGGCGAGTCCGGCGCGGGTCCGGGCTCGTCTCCGCCGATCAAGCGCCTGGCTGCCCGGTCGCGGGCGGCGCATCGCCGTGCCGCATGCATCTCGCCGTTTCGCGAAGTGTCCATCAGCCGGTCGCTTCGTGGAACTGCATGCGGTGCAGCGCCGCGTAATGACCGCCCTGGGCGAGCAGTTCGTCATGACGCCCGGTCTCGACGATGCGGCCCTGGTCCAGCACGACGATCTGGTCGGCGTGCTCGATCGTGCTCAGACGATGGGCGATGACCAGCGTCGTGCGTTCGCGCATGAGCCGGGCCAGCGCGTCCTGGATCAGGCGCTCGGACTCGGTATCCAGCGCGCTGGTCGCCTCGTCGAGAATCAGGATCGGCGCGTTCTTCAGGATCGCGCGCGCGATAGCGATGCGTTGGCGCTGCCCGCCCGAGAGCAATGCCCCGCCCTCGCCGACCTTGCTGTCCAGGCCGTCAGGCAGGCGCTGGATGAATTCCAGCGCGTTCGCTGCCTCGGCCGCGGCCAGGATGTGTTCGCGCGACGCACCGCCGAGTGCGCCGTAGGCAATGTTGCGCGCAATGGAATCATTGAACAAAACCACATGCTGACTGACCAGTGCAATCTGACTGCGCAAGCTGTCCAGCGCCCATTCCGTCGAAGGCCGTCCGTCGAGCAGCAGCTGGCCCGAGTCAGGTTCGTAGAAGCGCGGGATCAGGTTCGCCAGCGTGGTCTTGCCGCTACCGGAGCGGCCGACCAGTGCCGTGACCTTGCCCGCCGGACAGACCAGGTCGATGTCGCGCAGCGCGTTCGCACTCGCGCCCGGATAGCGCAGCGATACGTGCCGTAACACGATCTCGCCCCGGCTGCGTTCCACCTGCAGCGTACCAGCATCGGTTTCGCCGCGCGCATCGACGATGGCGAACAGATCCTGCGCCGCAGCCACGCCGCGCTGCATCATGGCCTGTACCGTGGTCAGGCGCTTGAGCGAGGGCAGCATCGCGATCATGGCCGTGATCGTTGCCATGAAGCTGCCTGCAGTCATCGTGGCAAGCATGCTCGGCCGCGTGGCAAAGAACACCACGGCCGCAAGCGCGCAGGCGGCAATGATCTGCACCAGGGCGGTCGACAGTGCGTTGGTCGACGCGACCTTGAGATTCAGGCGGCGATTCTGGTCGTTGATCTCGGCGAAGCGCTGCTGCTCGTAGTCGCGGCCGCCGTAGACCTTGACCTCACGCTGGCCGCCGACGACTTCCTCGACGATCCCCGTGACCGAGCCGACCGAATGCTGGATGCGATGACTGATGCGCCGGTAGCGCCGGCCGACGAACCAGACCAGCGCGGCAATCAGCGGCGCCATCACGAACAGCGCCAGGGTCAGGCGCGCGCCGTACCAGAGCATCACGAACAGCATGCCGAGCACGGTCAGACTGTCGACGATCATGACCTTGACCGCGTCGGTGCTGGCCTGGGCGACCTGCTCCACCGTATAGGTCACGCGTGCGATGAGCTGGCCCGAGGGCTCGCGATCGAAGTAACCGGCCGGCATGACGAGGTAGCGCGCGAATACCTCCTCGCGCAGTCGATGCACCACACCGCGGCCGACACGGGCCACGCCGTAGTCCGTCAACCAGGTCGCGATACCACGCAGCACGAACACGATGACGATGACGATCGGCATCCAGAAGATGGTGCTCTGGTCCTGATGCACGAACAGGTCGTCGAGCATCGGCTTGATCAGCCAGGTGAAGCCCGCGGTGGCACCGGCGTCGATCGTCATGCCGAGCACCGCCAGCGTCGCGATCGGCCAGTGCCGCGCGGAGTACTCGAGCAGGCGCCGATAGGCCGCCGCGGCGCTGGCCGGCGCAGCGTGATTCACTTTTTCGGCACTTCCTTCGACGGCGTCGTGGCGATGGACAGACGCGTGAAACCGACCTGGCCCAGCGCATCCATCACCGTCACGACGGCCTGGTGCGCGGTCTGCGCGTCGGCGCGGATCATCACCGGCCGCGAGCGATCGTCGCCAGCGATCTGCACCAGTGCGTCCTTGAGCGTGTCGACATTCGGGTTGAGCACTTCATTGCTGTCGATGAAATAGCGCCCGTCACTGTCCACTTGGATGGTAATGCCGGCCTCGGGCTCCGCCTCGGCTGCCTCGCTGGCCTGCGGCAGCGACACGCGCAGGCGCGCGGTCTGGTCGAACGTGGCGGTCAGGACGAAGAACATCAACAGCGTCAGCATGACGTCGATCAGCGGGATCACGTTGATCTCGAAATCGTCGTCGCGACGTGCACCGAGCTTCATGCGGGCGCACCCGGACGCGCGGTGCGCACGCCGGAGGACGCTGCGGCAGCGGGATCAGGCTGCTGCTGCGCGGCCAGTTCGTCGAGCAGCGCGATGGCCTCTTTTTCCATGACCACGACCAGGCCAGATACGCGCGAGCGGAAATAACGGTGGAAGATGTAGGCCGGCACCGCGACGACCAGACCGCTCGCGGTACAGACCAGCGCCTCACCGATGCCGCCGGCCATCTGCTGCGCATTGCCGATACCGTGCACCATGACGGCGAGGAACATGCGGATCAGGCCGATGACGGTGCCGAGCAGGCCCAGCAGCGGCGAGATCAGCGCGATGGTGCCCAGCGAATTCAGATAGCGCTCGAGGCGATAGACCACATGGCGTCCGGCGTCCTCGATGCGCTCCTTGATGATCTCGCGCGACCGGTTGCGTACGGACAGGGCCGCGGCGAGCAGTTCGCCGAGCGGCGAATTCTTGCTCAGCGTGTCGATATGGGAGGGGTCGAGCTTGCGGGTACGCGCCCAGGTGCGCACCTGTTCGCCGAGTTCGGGCGGCGCCACCGTGTTCTGTCGCAGGGACCAGAATCGCTCGAGGATGATGGCCAGCGCCACCGCAGAACAGATCAGGATGGGCATCATCGCCCAGCCACCGGCCATCAGAATCTCAAGCACGAGCACTCACTCCGGGCTGCAGGAAACGTGGCGCGCCCAAGCGCGCGCCGAACGGACCGATCATAGCAGCGAAACCGGCGCGGCTAGTGCGGCGGGCGTCGTGTTGCGGGGATGCGGGCGAGCCAGCAAGTCGCCTCGCGGTGCGCCGGCCTACATGTCCGCAAACGCGCTGGCCAAGCGGTTTTCCGGCCTGCGGAGCACTTCTGGCGAGACACTGCTACTGCGCACGCCGCGCGCCGGCACGGGCCGCAGTCCAGGCAGAACCGACGCCGGCCCGCGCACGGAGGATGTCCGCGCGCGAGCCAGTCGGTCGCTTCTTATGCCGCGGTCGCCTTGCGCCGCACCTTGCCGGCGAGCGCGTCGCGGAACACGCGGCGCGTCCACATGCGCAGGTCGTCGAGTTGGGCATAGATCACGGGCAGCGCCAGCAGCGTCACCGCGGTCGAGAAGACCAGCCCGCCGGCGATCGCCCGCGCCATCGGATAGTACGGCGGGCCGTCGCCGCCCATCTCGGTCGTGCTGATGCACAGCGGCACCATGCCGAGAATGGCCGTGCCCATGGTCATCAGGATGGGCCGCAATCGATCGCGCGCACCCGCGACCAGCGCGTCCGAGCGCGCCTGCCCCTCGTGGCGCAGCTGATTGACATGCACGATCATGACGATGCCGTTGTTGACGACCACGCCCATGAGGATCAGCACGCCGATCGAGGCCATGATCGAGAACGTGGTTCCGGTGATCAGGAACAGCCAGAACACGCCGAAGATCGAGAACAGGAACGTGGTCAGGATCGCCGCCGGAAAGACCAGCGATTCGAACATCGCACACATGACCACGTAGACCAGAACCAGCGCGAGCAGCGTGTTCAGCAGCATCTGCTGGCCGGCTTCATCGGCCTCGTCAAAGCTGCGTCCGAAACTCCAGCGATAACCGGCCGGCAGGCTGACCGACTTCATCGCCGCTTCGATCGCCTTGCGCGCATCATCCTGCGTGGTGCCCGGGGCGAGGTTGGCTGCGAGCGGCAGCGAGGTCTGGCGGCTGTCGCGCTGGATTGCCGAGGCGGCTTCCTGCGTGCGCACGTCGACCAGCGACAGCAGCGGCACGAGCGTGCCGTCGGCGCGGCGCAGCTTGAAGTCCGCCATGCCAGACACGCTCTGCGTGTCGGCACCCTGGAAGCGCAGCCAGACCGGGATCTCGGTATCGCCGTTGCGGAATTCCTTCAGCGGCGCACCACGCAGCGCGATGCCCACATAGGTCGCGACCTCGCTGGCGGAAAAACCGTAGGACTTGGCGCGTTCGCGATCCACGCGCACGGCCACCTCGCGGTCGCCCGTGCGCTCGGCCGTGCGCACGTCGCGCAACCCTGGCACCCGGCTCAGCACCGGGACCACCGCATCGGACAGTTCGTGCAGCACGTCCATCGAATCGCCGATCAGCGACACGCGCAGACCTTCGCCGCTGCTGCCGCCGCCGTTCTGGTCGAAGCTGACCTTGCCGATAGGGATCTTGGGCAGGCCCTTGCGGATGTCTTCCATGATTTCCGTCGAACTGCGCTTCATCTGCTTGGCATCGACCAGGATGATGTTGGTCATCGCATCGCCGCGTTCATTGGCGTAGCTGTAGACCGACTTGATGTCGAACTCCTGCTTGTGCGCGAGCAGGTATTCCTCGATCTTGGCGATGGATTTCCTCAGTTCGTCCAGGCGGTAAAGGCCATTGAGGTCATACTGCACGCGCAGCGTCGAACCCTCGCCCGCCGGGAACATGTCGAACTTCACGAGGCGCATCGGGATCATGATGCTCGCGATGCTCATGATGACGACACCGGCCGTGGTCAGCTTGCGGTGCCGCAGGGTCCAGTCGATCAGGCGCGCATACGCCGTCTGCATACGCGTCACGAACGTCTCGCGACCGACGAACTTCGGTGTCGGCAGCCGCGCCGACAGCATCGGCACGAGCGTGACCGCCACCAGCCACGAAGCCAGGTGCGCGATCGACATGGCGGCCGCCACCTGGGTCAGAAAGATGCTGATCTGGTTCTTCGCGCCGAAGATGTTCGGCAGGAAAACGACGATGCTGGAAAACGTGCCCGCAGCGATCGCGACGCCGACGGCCTGGGTGCCTTGGACCGCGCAATACCAGGGTTTGTCGGGGTATTTCTCGCGATACTGATAGATGCTCTCGACCACGACCACGGCGTTGTCGACAAGCATGCCGACCGCAAGCAGCAGGCCCATCATCGACAGTATGTTCAGCGTGATGCCGAAGAAATACATGCAGCCCAGCGTCATCACGAAGCAGATCGGGATCGCGAGCGACACCATCAGCGTCGAGTTCAGATCGCGCAGGAAGTAGAACAGCACGAGCACCGACAGCAGCGTGCCGATGATCCCAGCCTCGCTGAGTTCGTACAGCGACGAGGTCACCGCATCGGCCTGATCTTCCAGCGCGTAGACGTCGATGCCGCGCATTTCCGGCGACTGCTTGATGCGCTCGACCTCCTCTTTCACGAGCCGGCCGACTTCGACGAGGTTGGCGTTGCGCTCCTTGTAGATGTCGATGCCGATCGCCGGACGCGTGTCGAGGCGGCGCATGTAGTCCAGCCGCTCGGGCTTGAGCGTGACGCTGGCGATATCGCCGAGCTTGAGGCCGCGCTCGTTGATGACAAGGCCGCGCACGTCTTCGAGGTTCTTCCATTCGCCCTGCGGCTGCACGCGGTAGCGCGTGGAGCCGTCGAGGATCTGTCCGGCAGAAACGGAGAAGTTGGCCTTGGACAGCCGCGCATACAGCTCGTTGAGGCTCACGCCGGTCGCGGCGAGACGGTCGGACGACAGCTCGATCTGCAGTTCCGGCGGCGACACGCCTTCGATCGACACGCGCGCCACACCGGGAATCTTTTCCAACGGGCGTTTTGCGCGCCGGTCCAGCAACTCGTAGGAGTTCGACATGTCGATGTCGCTCGCCACGCGCAGCTGCAGCAGCGGTTGATCGGACACGGAGAATTTCAGCACCTGGTAGCGCTGCAGGTCGGACGGCAGATCCTTGCGGATAGCGTCGATCTTCTCGCGCGCCTCCACGGCCTTGACGGCCACTTTGTTGCCCCACTTGAACTGGATGAAGATCTGCAGGCCGTCGGCGCGCGAGGTCGACTGCATGCGCTGGATGCCGGGCACGGTCGACAGTGCCTCCTCGATCGGCCGCGCCAGCACACGTTCGACCTCGGCCGGCGTCGAGCCCGGATACGGCACATCCACGAACAGGAACGGAAACTCGATGTCGGGGAATGATTCCAGCGGCAGGCGGAACGCGGCGATCAGGCCGATCACCATCATGGACAGAAAGAACATCGTGATGGTGACCGGGCGCTTGAGACTGAGCTCGGCGAGGTTCACGGCGCATGCTCCAGCGTGGCCGAGGCCCGACGCGCAGCATGGCGTTCGGCGCGCGCGCGGTACCAGGCATCACCGCGGAAGTCGAGGCGGTCATAGACGATCGGAATGACGACCAGGGTCAGCAACGTCGACACCAGCAGGCCGCCGATCACGGTGATCGCCATCGGCGCGCGCACTTCGGCACCGTCGCCGAGCCCGATCGCGAGCGGCAGGAAGCCGATCAGCGTGCACAAGGTCGTCATGACGATCGGACGCAGGCGCGATTCGGCGCCCTGCACGATCGCAGCGCGCTTTTCGACCCCCGCTTCGCGTAGCTGGTTGACGCGGTCGATCAGCACGATCGCGTTCTTGACCACGATGCCCACGAGCATGATCAGGCCGATGAACACCACGACGCTGATCGCGTTGTTGGTCAGCTTCAGCGCGAGCACCGCACCGACCGCAGCGAGCGGGATCGAGAACATGATCACGAACGGATGCAGTAGCGACTCGAACTGCGAGGCCATGACGAGATAGACCAGGAAGATCGCGAGCGCGAGCGCAAAGATCAACGAATTCACGGAGGAGTCCAGTTCCTCGCTCTGTCCGCCGATGTTGACCGAGATGCCCGCCGCGAGCGGATTCCTGGCGAGGATGCCGCGCACTTCCGCAACCGCGGTGCTCAGGTCGCCGTAGGCCAGATTCGACGAGACGATAGCAACGCGCTCCTGGCTGACGCGATGGATCTCACTCGGGCCTTCGGTGGCGATCACGTCGGCGACGGCCGACAGGCGGATCGGCTTGACCGCCGTGAGCTGTCCCGGTGCCGCAGTCGCCGAGGCGGCTTCAGCGGCGGCGATCTGGTCGGAGTTGACGATGAGGTTGCGGATGTCGTCGACACTCGCGCGGTCGTCCTCGCGGGCACGCACCAGCACGTCGATCTTGCGGTCGCGGAAGTTGTAGCGAGTGGCCACTTCGCCACGCACCTTGCGCACGACCTGATCGGCGATGGCGCGCGTGGTCAGCCCCAGGGCGGCGGCTCGATCCTGGTCGAAGCGGATCTGCACTTCCGGATAGCCGCTCTCGACCGTGGATTTCACGTCGGCAAAGCGGTCCGACTCGCGCATGATGCCGGTCAGCTTCTGTCCGGCCCTCTTCAGCGTATCGAGATCGTAGCCGCGGATCTCGATCTCGAGCGGTGTGGAAAAACTGAACAGCTGCGGGCGGGAAAACTTCACTTCGCCACCAGGATGGGTCGCCATGGTCTTGCGCAGCGCATCCATCGCGGCGCGCTCGCCGGCTTCGCCGGCCTCGGGCGTGAGTGCGATCAACAGTCGCGCGATGTTCTCGCCGGACTCGGTCGGATTTGCATCCAGGCGCGTGCCGACGCCGGACACGCCGTAGATCGAGGCGATGTTCGGATCACCCGCGTGCTTGAGCTGCAACTCCTTCGCGAGGCTGTCGCTGTTGGCCAGCGGCGTGCCCGGCGGCAGCTTCACGGTCATTTCGAAGCGTCCCTGGGCCAACTGCGGTATCAGGTCCATGCCCAACGTGGGCACCAGCAGCAGCGTGCCGAGAAAGGCCAGCAACGAGAAGCCGATAACCAGCCACGGGCGCCGCAGCACGTTAGGCAGCACTCGCGTGTAAGCCGCGGCGAGCCGGTTGTAAGGCGCCAGCAACACTCGGCCCACAGCGCGCAGCACCGTGCCGATCAGGCCACCGACAGTGCGGAACGTGCCGAGCATCAGCCACGCCAGTCCGCGCGGGATCGCGCCCAGGCGGCCCTGCGGCTTCGCATTCTCGCGTTCTTCGCGATAGGCCAGCGGCGCGGCCCCCTTGAGCGATGCCAGCATCGGGATCAGCGTCATCGACACGACCAGCGAGATCAGCATCGCGAACGTGATCGTCAGCGCCTGATCACGAAACAGCTGACCGGCCACGCCCTGCACGAACACGAGCGGGAAGAACACGGCGACCGTGGTCAGCGTCGACGCCGTCACCGCCATGCCGACCTCTTTCGTGCCCTGGACCGCGGCGTCGAGTATGGACAGGCCCTTCTCACGCAATCGGGCGATGTTCTCGAGCACGACGATGGAATCGTCGACGACCATGCCGGTCGCCAGCGCGAGTCCGCCCAGCGACATGACGTTGAGGCTGAGATCCGCCTGCCCCATGAAGAAGAACGTTGTGATCAGCGACACCGGGAGGGACAGCGCGATGACGAAGGTGCTCCAGCTGTCGTGCAGGAAGAAAAAGATCACGAGAATCGCCAGCACGCCGCCGAGCAGTGCATCGAAGCGCACCTCGTGTAGCGCCGCGCCGATGAACAACGACTGGTCGTCGATGACCTTGAGCTCGGCGTTCGCCGGCAGGGTCTTGTTCTCGCGCATCTTCTCGATCGTCGCCTTGACGCCGGTCGCGACGCTCACGGTGTTGGCGTCGCCCTCCTTGTAGACGGCCAGCTCGATCGCCTCGCGTCCGTCGATGCGCACGATGCCTTCGCGTTCCTTGTAGCTCTGGTGCACGCGCGCTACGTCCTTGAGCCGGATCGGCACGCCCTTGTCGATCTTGACGAGCAGCTCGCGCATCTCGTCCACGGTCGCGAACTGGTTGATGGTGCGTACGAGATAGCGCTGCGAGCCTTCCTCGATCCGTCCGCCCGAGATGTTGACGTTCTCGTCCTTGAGGCGCTGCACGATCTCCTGCACGCCGATGCCGAGTTGCGACAGCTTCTGCTGGTCGATCTCGACCGCGACCTCATCCTCCAGGCCTCCGCCGACTTTGACAGCGGCGACGCCGGCGATCGGTTCCAGGCGCTTTTTCAGTTCGTCGTCGGCGAAGCGGCGCAGCTGCTTGAGTTCGGCCTCATTGAATCCCTTGTCGTCGCTCTTGCCCGAAAGGCCGTAGCGCACGATGGGATCGGTGGACGGGTTGAAGCGCAGTAGCAGCGGTTTCTTTGCTTCGAGCGGCAATTGCAGCAGTTCCAGCTTGTCGCGCGCTTCGAGGCTGGCCATGTCCATGTCCGTGCCCCAGGTGAATTCGAGGATCACGTCCGACTGGCCGGTGCGCGAGACCGAATGCAACTTGCGCACGTTCTTGACCACGCCGAGCACTTCTCCGACCGGCTGGGTGATCAGATTCTCGATTTCCAGCGGTGCGGCGCCTTCGTATTCGGTGCGCACGGTCAGGGTCGGATAGGACAGGTCGGGCAGCAGGTTGACCTTCAGTCCGAACAGCGCGATCACGCCGAAAAGAACGAAGGTGAGCGTGAACATCATTACGGTCACGCGGCGACGCGTGGCGATATCGACGATGCTCATGGCGTTTTCTCCGCGACCGGCACGCTGCTCGCCGACGCCGCCGCCGTATCGAGCACCTGCACCAGCGTGCCATCGCGCACGGCGTTGCGGCCCACGGTGATGACGCGGTCGCCGGCCTTGAGGCCATCACGCACTTCGACATATTCGCTGTCGGAGAAACCGATATGGACCACGCGGCGCTGCGCGTGCAGCGCCGCAGCCGCGGGGACTGCGGCGGGTGCGGCGGCAGGCGCTGGCGCGTCTACCGCTTTGCCGTCCTTTGGCTTGACCTCGGCCGACGGCGGGGCGTCGACGATCAGATAGACCGCCGTTTCGCCGTCTTCTTCGATCAGCGCGCCGCGCGGAATCGCGAGCGCGTCCTGCTTGCGGTCGTAGACCACATCGATACGGCCGAACATGCCGGGCTTGAGCGTCTGCAGCGTCGCGTTGAAGCGGCAGGTCACGCGGAAGGTGCCGCTGGCAGCTTCGACGACCGGGCTGACCCGCTCAATCACGCCCGGGAAGCGCTGCCCCGGCAGGGCATCGACGCTCATGCTGACGGGCTGGCCCGGCTTCAGAATGTTGAGTTCGCGCTCGGGCACGTTGAGCACGCCGAGCAGCGGATCGAAATCGACGATATGGAACAGAGGCTGGTTGACCTGGATCAGGTTGCCTTCCTTCACCATGCGCTTGCCGATGACACCGTCGATCGGCGCGATGACGTTGGTGTAGGACAGTTCCAGCCGCGACAGGTCATGCACGGCGCGCTGGTTGTCCAGATCGAACTTGATCTTGTCGTGCTCTTCGAGCGAGAGCAGCTTCCTGCCGAACATCTCGTCGGCGCGGCGGTAGTCCGCCTCGAGCTTGCGCAGCGTGGCCTCCGCCTTGGCCAGGCTCAGGCGCGGACTGGCGTCATCCAGCCGCGCGAGCACCTGGCCCTGGCGCACCGCATCGCCTTCTTCGACCAGCAGCCGCAGCAGCACGCCACCGGTCTTGGCCACGACGTCGGCTTCGCGGTCCGCCTCAAGCGTCGCGGTGCCGGAGTAACTGGCATCGATGGGGCGTGCCGCAGCAGCGACGGCCTCAACCGGAACGAGCGCGACGGTTTCAGCGGCTTTGTCCTTCTCCGTGCCGCCGTTACCGCACGCGGAAAGCAGAAGAGAAGCGAAAACTATCAATAACGTACGACACATTGCTTGCCGTTGGGCGTAGGCGGAGAGGCGCGGATCGCGAAGCATGGCTGAGCCCTGTGTGCTGGTATTGTGGTGTTATACTAAACTACATCACTAGTCGTGACAACAACTGTCGCGGCCGAGTTTGATGCCGTTTCGTTGACAATGGATGCACCGGGGTTTTGCCCTCCGCGGCGACGGTTAGCATTGTGTGAAGCTCGCCGCCGCCTGTCTTGAGCCGGTAGTCACGCGGCGACCACCCGGTTGGCAGACGCGGCGGCGCGCCGGCTATACTCGCCGCTTTACCAGCCAGGCACTCGCCCCCGCCGGAACCCCCACGATGACCCGATCGCTACTGCTTGCTTCCCTGCTTGTCACTGCTGCCCTCGCCGCACCTTCCGCGCACGCCGCGGGCGACAAGGAAGCCGGACGCCTGAAGACCTACTCCTGCCACGGCTGCCACGGCGTACCGGGTTACAAGAACGCCTATCCGAACTATCACGTACCACGCATTGCCGGGCAGAACTTCGAGTACCTCGTCAGCGCCCTGAAGAGCTACAAGACCGGCGAGCGCGATCATCCGACGATGCGCGCTCACGGCGAAAGCCTTTCCGCGCAGGACATTGACGACATCGCGGCGTATCTCGCCGGTCTGACACCGTAATTGCCGAGGACGTCCCGGATGAACCGCACCTTTTCGTTGATCGCACTGGCCGCGACGCTGGCCGTTTCGTCACTCGCCCAGGCCGCCGGCAATGCCGACGCCGGCAAGGCCCTGGCCGTGCCCTGTGCTGCCTGCCATGGACCGGATGGCAACCCGACCGATCCGCAATACCCGCGACTGTCGGGCCAGTACCGCGACTACCTGCAGGAAGCGATGTCGCAGTACAAGAACGGCAAGCGCAGGAATGCGATCATGGCGGGCTTCATGCAGCCGCTGACCGAGCAGAACATCGCGGACCTGGCCGTCTATTTCGCGACGCTGCCCGGTGGCAAGCTCGATGACCTGAGTCATCCGGCCAAAGGGCAGTAATCCCGACCGCCTCCCCGAAAAAAGCCTGGCGATGCCAGGCTTTTTTTGTTGCGGACTTCTCGTTCAGGCCAACGCGGACTGACCACCGTCCTGGGCGGCGAAATAGGGATTTTCACCACTGGAATGATCGGTCGCATCACGAACCGCGGTAATTTCCGGTACGCGCTCGCGCAAGGTCTTCTCCACGCCGTGTTTGAGCGTGACATCCGCCATGCCGCAGCCGTGGCATCCGCCGCCGAAACGCAACAGGACCACGCCATCGGCGGTGATCTCCTCGAGACTGACGCGTCCGCCGTGCGAGGCCACGCGCGGATTGATCTCGGTTTCGATGACGTGGCGGACCCGCTCGACCAGACTGGCGCCTTCTCCCGGAACCTCGCCCTTGATGCGCGGCGCCCGGATGGTCAGCTGACCGCCGGTCGGCGAGGTGTCGTAGTCGATGTCGGCGGCGTCGAGGAAGGACACGCTCGCGGCCTCGACATACAGCGGAAAACCGCTGCACTCGACAGTCCACTCGTCGCCGGCGAGATCGGCCGGCTCGCAGAATTCGAGCTGGCAATCCGCCGCTGGCGTACCCGCCTTGACGGCACGCAGGCGAATTCCGAGTCCGTCTATGCCCTGCTGCTGGATGAGCTTCAGAAAATGCTGCTGGGCGCGTTCGGAGATATTGATCATGGTGGCTTCCGTTGAATCTGGACCATTGTAGTCCTGATTCAATACCCGACCAAGCGCGCGCCGCTATACTCGCGCGCTGTTTCCTGCCGCCGGAGCTGCCGTCATGACCAAGGAAGAGCTGATCGCCACACATTGCGTGCCGCGCAAGGGCACCGCCGATGCCCTCGGCGCCGCGGCACTCGAGGAACTTGTCGCCCTGCTGGCGGACTGGCGCATCGAGGGCAATGAGCTACGGCGCGAATTCCGGTTTCGTGACTTTCATCAGACCATGGGCTTCGTCAACGCCGTGGCCTGGATCGCCAACCGCGAAGATCATCATCCGGACCTGGAAGTCGGCTACAACTACTGCCGCATGCGCTGGTCGACGCATGACGTCGGCGGCCTTTCACTCAACGATTTCCTCTGCGCGGCGAAGGTCGACGCCCTCACCGCCTGAGTCCGTGGTCCCGCGCCTGCTACGGCTTTCGGTGTGGCTGCTCGCGACCATGTCGGTCGCCGTGGCGCTGCACGGGCTGGCCCAATGGCAGTTGCATCGCCAGCTGGTGCACGAAGCAGCGGTCTTTCTCGCGCCGTTGGCGCGCGGCGACACGCCGTATCGCTGGCCACTACGCAAACCCGGCGATCTGGTGGGCAGGCGCGTGTTCGGCGATTGCGATATTGCGTTCGACCGCGGAGGCTTGGTGCTGCGCCGCGGTTCGCGCACCTGCGAAATCGGTGTGCCACTGCGCACGCCGCTTGACCTGAAGCGCTTCGATCGGCTGGAGATCATTTCCGCGACGCCGCTGCCCTCCTTCTGGCTGGTGCTGCGCGAGCAGTTGGATCAGCCGCAACAGATTGCTCAGGTCACCGCAACGGAGCAGACGCCGCTCCAGGCACAACTTGGGCAGCTCGCCTGGCGCCTCGACAGCGGTGAGGTCCGCCCCCCGCCATCGCGCGCCGCCATGCTGCGCCTGCGTTTCGGCGAGTTGACGCAAGATCTGCGCGTGCAGGCCATCGCTCTGCAGCCTCAGACGCCGCTGGACTGGGTCGCTGCGACGTGGCTTCCCGCGGACAATGCGACCGAATCGCTGGCTTCGGCACAATTCCCACTGTTTCGCGTCGACGGCAGTCCGCGGCCGGAGACCGTGCTGGGTTGGCGTGACCTGCTGCGCGAACGCGAGCCTGCGTCGCTCATGGTCTTCGGTGATGATGTCGGTAGCGTCACCGCGGCGATGCACGAGACCCCGTCTCATCCGGGACGCGCCGTGTCGGCCTGGCCGTGGGCATTGGTAGGCGTGGTGGCGCTCGCGATGCTTGCGACGTTCGTGCGCCCGGCCGGTCCGGTCTGGATGCGCGCCAGCCTGCAGGCAGTACTCGCGCTGATCCTGCCGGTATGGCTAGTTGTTGGTTTGCAGCTCGGTGACGATCTCGGGAGGCCGGCCGCAGCAGCGATCGCGGTTTCTCTGCTCTACGCTGTCGCACTGGCCTGCACCGACACGGCGACGCGTGGGCACTGGATCGGCAGCCCGCGCGCGTGGCTGCGTGCCTCGGCGGCGCCGTTGGTGGCCCTCGGGCTCGTGCTGATCCTGGGCCGACCCGGCGCACACGCAGCGATTTCGGTCGCTGACGTCATTGCCTATGCGCTATGGGCGTTGCTGCAGCAGTACCTGATCTGCGTCGTGTTCGCCGACCGGCTGTACCGCGTTGGACTGCCTGCGCGCTGGACGGTCCTGGCGGCTGCTGGCCTGTTCGCGCTGCTGCATACGCCGAATGCCACGCTGATGCTGGCCACGTTCTGCGGCGGGCTGATCTGGACCGCCCTGTGGCTGCGCGAACGCAGCCTGATTCCGCTCGCGCTGTCGCATGCGACGGCTGCCCTGCTGCTCGGCTCCGGGCTACCGCCGACGGTGCTGCGCTCGGCGGAAGTCAGCCTCAGGTACTACCTGTGACTCCGCTGCGGAGCCCCGCCCCCGGTAACTGCAGCTGACACCACAGGACTTCGCGCCAAAGTGCAGATATGCGCAATAGCCAAAACGTCGAACCGCGGGTCGTGAAAGACTCGTGATGCCTGTTTCCGGCCCCGGACCGGCACAAGGCGCCCCCGCTGCCCCCCTGGCGCCGCAGCGCAGCATGTTGGGCTACGGCATGACAGCCGTATTCCGGTTGTCTCGGATGAGCCTGGCGTACCCGCTGCCGCCGCAGTGAGGCTACACTGCGGATCGCAGGCAGGGGGTTTGTGATGTCCTCAATCACGGAACTGCTCGATCGCTGGAAACGCGGCGATCGGAGCGTGGAAGATGCGTTGGCAACCGACATCTATCCGGTGTTGCGCGAGCTTGCGCGCGCGCAAGTCCGGCGCCATGGCGGCGCCCTGACCTTGCGCGCGACGGAACTGGCCAACGAGGCGTATGAGCGGCTGCACCTTCAGCAGGGCGTGAACTGGCAGAACCGCGCGCACTTCCACGCGATCGCCGCCACGCTGATGCGCCGCGTAGTGGTCGACTACCTGCGTGAGCGCCAGGCCGAGAAACGCGGCGGCGACCAGCTGTTCATCGCCCTCGACGACATGAACCAGCGCGAGGCGCCGTCGCAGGGCGACCACGTAGACTGGCTTGCCGTCGACCAGGCGCTGACCGAGTTCGCGCAGGCCGCGCCGGACGCCGCACGTGTCGTCGAGCTGCGCCTGTTCTCAGGTCTGACCAAGGAGGAAATCGCCGAGGTCTGTGGTTCCTCGCGCGCGACGGTAGGACGCCAATGGCGTTTTGCCCGCGCCTGGCTTGCGGAGCGACTGGACGTAGTGCCTGGCGATGAAGACGCCGGCTGAGCGCATACGCCGGCTCGGAGAACTGTTTGACGAGGCGTTGGATCTCGATCCGGTCGCGCGCGAAGAGCTCGTCGCGCGCTGTCGCGCCGAGGATCCGGATCTGGCCGATGAACTGACGCGCCTGATCGAGCGTGACCGCAGCCTGATCGGCAGCGAACCGCGTACCGCACTCGGCCTGGTGGAAACCAGCCTCGACGCCCGCGACCCGGACACCCTGCATCCTGGCCTTGTCTTCGGCGTCTATACGCTGGAGCAGGAAATCGGCCGGGGCGGCATGGGCCGCGTGTTCCGCGCCACGCGCAACGGGCCGGACTTCCGCCAGGAGGTCGCGATCAAGTTCGTGCGCCGCGACCTGTTGCATCCGGCCCTTCTGCGCCGCTTCTCGACCGAGCGCGCCATTCTCGCCGCGCTCGACCATCCAGGCATTTCGCGGCTCATCGATGCGAACACCACGCCGGACGGCACGCCTTATGTCGTCATGGAGTTCGTACGCGGCCAGGCCATCGACGGCTGGGCCGACGTGCGCACGCTCGGACTGAACGAACGTCTTGCCCTGTTCCGCAAGGTGCTCGCTGCGGTGGCGCACGCCCACCGCAACCTCGTCGTACACCGCGACATCAAGGCCAGCAACGTACTGGTAACCGACGACGGCGAAATCCGCCTGCTCGATTTCGGCATCGCCAAGCCACTGGGCCGCATCGGCAACGCCAACGCGACCCTGACCATGGATCGCTTCCTGACACCGTCCAGCGCGGCACCGGAGCAGCTCGTCGGCGGACCTATCACGGTCGCCTGCGACATCCATGCCCTGGGCATGCTGCTGTATGAGCTGCTGGCAGGCCGTCTGCCGTTCGCCTTCGCCAACATGACGCCAGGCGAAATCGAGACCGCGATTCGCCAGGTGCCGCCGCCGTCGATGACGAGCCGGATCGGCGACAACGATCTCGTGCTGGCGCAGGCGCGCGGCTTCACAAACGTGCGCGAGCTGCGCGAGGCGCTGCGCGGCGATCTCGAACATATCGTGCAGCGCTGCCTGCGCAAGCTGCCTGGCGAGCGATACGGCACCGTCGACCAACTCGACCACGATCTCGACTGCGTGCTCAAGGAAGAGCCGATCCGGGATCGCCAGAGCGACCGCTGGTATCGCTGGCGCAAGTTCGTGTCGCGCCATCGCGTTGCCTCCGCGCTCACTGCGGTGCTGTTGCTGACCATCGTCACGGCGGTCGCGGCGATCCTGCGCCAGAACGTGGCAATCACGAACGAACGCGACCGCGCCCAGCGCGCGGTAGGCCTGCTCAAGAACGCTTTCACGGCCGCCAACCCGACCGAGGTCAGCGGTGCGAATGTGACGGCCCGGGCCGTGCTCGAGGCCGCGCGACCGTCGCTGGAAGCCACCTTCGAATCGCAGCCCGACGTCTACGCCGACCTGGCCGGCACGCTGGCGGAAGTCGAACTCGCCGTCGGTCTGAGTCCGCAGGCCAGCGAGCTGGCCGAGCGCGCGGTGCAGGCCGCCGGCAACGCCAATCTTCCTTCGGATCAGATCGGCCGCTTGCTGATCCTCGAAGCGAGAGCGCGCGCCAGCGCCGGCGACTACGCTTCCGCCGAAAAGCGGCTTGATCGCGCCGCTCAACTGGGCCTGCGCGAAACGCCGGAATGGCAGCTCGCGATGGGCACCCTGTGCTACCACCGCAGCCAGGCGCCGGAAGCCATCGCGCATCTGGAGCAGGCCGTGCGCGATACCAGCGGCCGACCGCCCTCGGAGGACGTTGCCAATCTCGCCCGATTGCAGTTGGCCTCGGCGCTGCGCGTTGCCGACCGCAGCCCGGAAGCACTGGCTCTGCTCGATCAGACGCTGGCCTGGCAAAGTGCCGGGCTCGAACCGGATCACCCGCGTCTGACGCTGGTACGCATGTATCGGCTGGACGTGTTGCGCCGGGTGCGCGGCGCCGCCGCCGCCGTGCCCGAAGCGCGCAAAGTGGTCGCGGAAGTCGACCGCATCTACAGTCCGAACAGTACCGTCGCGGCGCAGGTGCGCAACTCGCTTGGGATTTCCCTGTACGAAGCGGGCAAGCGCGAAGAGAGCGTGCAAGCCATCCGCGAATCCCTGACGGCGTGGCGCAACTCGGTTGGCAACGATCACCAGAACACCTTGCGCACGGCATTCAATCTTGCGCAGATGCTGACTGAACTGGGCGACCACGATGCCGAAGCCGACGCGCTCTACCGCGAAATTCTTCAGCGCGGCGAATTGACAACCGAAGAAAGCCGATTGCCGTTAGTGTTCTGGCGCAATCAGTTTGCGCGTTTCCTGATCCAGAGGCAGCGCTCGCGGGAAGCGCTGGAATTGCTGGTCAGTCCGGAGAGCTGGGCGCAGGCCCAGACCGGCAGCGCCAAAGCGAGCCATCGAAGCGCCTATGCGAAACTGCTTGGCGAAGCCGCGACGAATGTCGGCTGCCAGGGTCCCGCAGTACCACCTGAGCTCGCTTCTTTCTGCACACGAGCCAGTGAATTCCTGAGCGCATCCGCGAATTCAACCGCCGGCACAGAACCTGACAATCCCGGCTGAGCCGCCAACTCGATGTTTTCCGAGTACGCTTCTAACGATCGGTCAATCGCGATCGTTTTGTCCCACACACCACAGCCTTAGGGGGGCTACCCATGTTCCGATCCTTCTATTCTTTCGCCTCGTCCGCCTTGGTTGCCGCCGCGTGCCTCAGCAGTGTTCCGGCGAACGCGATCGAGCTTTGCGAAACCCGCTTTCGCACTCTGTGCACCAGCAACTGCTACACCTACTCAGGCCCGATAGTCGAGGGCACGGTCGAGTGTGACAAGCTCAACTTCGTGATTACGCAGGATGCGTTTTCTGCCCCACCGGCCGACCCCATGCTGCAGTGCGACCGCACATCCCAGGGATACGCATGCGAAGCCTGGCCTCAGGGCGAGCAGATCAGCTACGACTGGTACGGCGACGACAACACGGCCATCGTCACGGACATCGTCAATCCGTTCCGCCATTTCAGCTGCAACGCCGGCACGATCAGCGTCGTGGTGACCGGCCCGGGCGGCGGCACCTCGATTGCGTCCAAGACCTTGGCGGCCTGCAACTGAGGCTTTCATCGCCATCGCGTCACCTTTGGTAACAAATTTTTCGCTACTGCATGAGCCCCCAGGGCATTCCTGTCCGAGTAGGAATGATCGGGCTCCGCAACGCCCTGTCGCATCGCAGTCGCCAACGCACCCCTGAGCGTAGCGACTGCGATGCGGTATTTGCGTCGCGAGGCCGTCCATCATCACTTCAGGGGGAAGTGCATGCATCCCGGCCACATTCTGTTGCGCTGCAGTCTCGTCGGACTCGCGCTGATCTTCTCAGGCACCGCCGGTGCCGCAGACCTCTCCTGTACCTCGAGCCACGACGGCTATCGCTGCGAAGCGTGGCCACAGGGCGCGAACTATCGCTACGAATGGCACGTGGCCGGTGGCAGCGTCGCAGAGACCTCCGATGCGGCGCAGCGTCGCGTTAGCTGTCCGCACGGCCACGCCAGCGCGATCGCCGTGAGCATCATCGCCCCGGCCGGCTATGTCGAGACTGCGACCCGACTGCTGCCGGTCTGCACCGACATGCAGGACGCTGCAAGCGTCAGCACGGCACTCGCTTCATCGCTCTGAATTCAACCTCGATCTGACTTCGCACCGCATCGTCGTAACGACACTTCAGCACTCGCCATCACACGAAAGCACATGACGTTGCCGGCGGCACCAGCGCCGGCAACGTTCGTGCAGCAGGGAGTGGTCGCGACTACTGCGGACCGGCGCGCTGGCGCAAGGCCTCGAACAGCGCTACGCCAGTGGCGACCGACACGTTGAGGCTTTCGACCGATCCACGCATGGGAATGCGTACGAGGTAGTCGCACTGCTCGCGCGTGAGCCGTCGCAGTCCCTCACCTTCGCTGCCAATGACCACAGCGATCGGTCCCTTGAGATCGACGCGATAGAAGTCCTGCTCGCCCTCTCCGGCCAGCCCGACCAGCCACACGCCCATATCCTTCAGCGCACGGAGGGTGCGCGCCAGGTTGGTCGCTGCGATGAACGGCACGCGATCGGCGGCGCCCGCGGAGGCGCGACGCACGATGGGCGTGATGCCAACGGCCTTGTCTTTGGTCACGACCACGGCGGTCGCGCCGGCCGCTTCGGCACTGCGCAGGCAGGCGCCGAGATTGTGCGGATCGGTGACGCCGTCGAGCACCAGCACCAGCGCCTCGCGCCCGGCTGCCTCGACCAGTACGGCGAGATCGCTTTCGCTACGTGGCGGCGCTGCGCGGTACTGCGCCACGATGCCCTGGTGGCGAGCACCGCCGGTCATGCGGTCGAGCAGTTCGCGGCTGCGCCCATGTGGCTTGACGCCGAGATCGCGCGCGCGTTCCGACAACTCCTTGAGACGTGCGTTCGCGCTGCCCGTCTCGATAAACAATTCCACAATATTCTTCGGATCGTGGCTCAGCGCCGCTTCGACCGAATTGATGCCTACGAGCAACTCGTGACTCATCGCCGCTTCTTCTCCTGGGATTCGTCCGCGACGAGGCGGAAATCGATCTTGCGGTCTTCGAGACTCGCACGCAGCACCTGGATGCGCACCGCGTCGCCGAGGCGGAACTTCAGGCCGCGGCGTTCGCCGGTCAACAGGTGCCGGATCGGATCGAAATGATAATAGTCGTTCGGCAGTTGCGTGATATGCACCAGCCCCGTGACCTTGGAATCGATCAGCTCGACGAACAGGCCGAACGAGGTCACCCCGGACACGATGCCCTCGAACTCGCTGCCGACGTGCTTTTCCATCCAGGCGCACTTGTAGCGCTCGTCCACGTCGCGCTCGGCCTCTTCGGCACGGCGACCACATTGTGAACAATGGACCGCCATGCTCGCCATGGTCGCCGGCGAGTAGCGATAGTTGGCCGGCTTGCCCTTGGCAATCGCATGGCGGAGCGCGCGGTGCACGAGCAGGTCCGGATAACGCCGGATTGGCGAGGTGAAATGCGCATAGGCGTCGAGTGCCAGGCCGAAATGCCCGCCGCAGTCGGGCTGGTAGGCCGCGAGCGATTGCGAGCGCAGCAGCACCGACTGGATCAGGCTCGCATCCGGCCGCTTCTGGATCTTCTTGATCAGGCCGGCGAAGTCGGCCGGCTCCACGTCCTCGGCCGTCGGCATCTTCAGGTTGAAGTCCTTGAGGAACTCGAGCAGGTCCTGGTATTTGCCCGCCGGCGGCGGTTCATGCACGCGGTACAACGCCGGGATATGCAGCTTGCTGAGGTAGCGCGCGGCCTGCACGTTCGCCGCGATCATGCATTCCTCGATCAGCTTGTGCGCATCGTTACGCGGTTCGGTGCCGAGCTGCACGACCTCGCCCGACGGAGCCAGGCGGAACTTCACTTCGGCACTCTCGAAGTCGATCGCGCCGCGGCGCTTGCGCGCCTTCGCGAGCACTTTGTACAACTGGTAAAGATGCTCGATATGCGGCATCAGACTGCCGATCTGAGCGCGTGCGTCGGGGTCCTTCTCGCCGATTGCCTGCCAGACCTGGTTGTAGGTGAGGCGTGCGTGCGAGCGCATCACGGCCGGATAGAACTTCGACTTGAAGATCTCGCCCTCGGTGTCGACCTGCATGTCGCAGACCATGCACAGGCGTTCCACTTTCGGATTCAGCGAGCAGATGCCGTTGGAGAGGGTCTCCGGCAGCATCGGCACGACGAAGCCGGGGAAATAGACCGACGTGGCGCGCTTATAGGCTTCCTCGTCGAGCGCCGTTTCCGGCTGCACATAATGCGAAACGTCGGCGATAGCGACGACGAGGCGGAAACCACCCGGTACCGGCTCGGCGAAGACCGCGTCGTCGAAGTCGCGCGCGTCTTCGCCGTCAATCGTGACCAGCGGCGTACCACGCAGGTCCTTGCGCCCGGACATGTCCTCGCGGCTGACTTGCGGTTCGACGTCGGCGGCCTCGCGCAGCACGTCGGCCGGCCAGTCGTGCGGAATGTCGTGGCTTGCGATCGCCATCTCCACCGTCAGCGACGGCGTCAGGCGTTCGCCGAGTACGGTCAGCACGCGGCCGATCGGGCCGCGATGCAGTTCCGGCGGCTCGGTGATCTCGGCGACGACGATCTGGCCGGAACGCGCACCGAGTTCCTTGCCCGGCGCAATAAGGATGTCCTGATGTACGCGGCGATCGTCGGGCGCGACGAGCACCAGACCGTCTTTTTCGATGATGCGACCGACCAGCCGCGGCGAGCGCCGCACCAGCACCTCGACGATCGCGCCCTGGCGCCGGCCGCGCCGGTCGACGCCGACGATGCTGCCGAGCACGCGGTCGCCGTGTAGCACCTTGCGCATTTCGTAGGGCGACAAATACAGGTCTTCGCCGCTGGCGTCGGGTTTCAGGAAGCCATAGCCGTCGGGGTTGGCCAGCACCACGCCCGGCACGAGATCGAGTTTCTGTGCGACGCCATAGCCGCCGCGACGGTTCTGGATCAACTGGCCATCGCGCAACATCGCAGCGAGACGTTTCGTTAGCGCGCCAAAATCGCGCTCCTGGGTCAAGGCCAGGCCCTTGGCAATGGCTTCGGCGTTCATGAGCTGGCCCTGCTCGACCAGGAACGCAAGGATTGCTTCGCGACTCGGGATCGGATGTTCGTAGCGCTGCTGCTCGCGCTCGGCGTGCGGATCCGCATCACCCGGCGCGGTCGTGCTCTTGCGGTTCCTCGTGCTGGGCGCGGCACCAACGGGCGCTGCATCTTTGCGCGCACGCTGTACGGATTCGGTGCTGGCCGCCGGCCTGCGCGGCTTGGACGACGCAGTCTTGGGGGGCTGCGCTGCAACCGCAGCTATCGCCGCCATCTTGCGTACCGCGGATGCCTTGGGAGCGGCACCGCCGACGGCAGGTTCTTCGGTGGAGCGCTTGCCGCGGACGGCAGCGGTGTCCGGCATCCAGCCGGGACGCGAGCCCTTCTTGTCGGCGCCGCGCGAAGTCGATGGTGTCCGTGTTTTCTTCATGTGTTCTCTCGTTGAATGGAATCAGCCTCGCCCACCTGCGCAGCGAATGCAAGCAAAGCGTTGACAAGGTCGTCGACGCTCCATATAGTTCGCGGCCTTCGCGGCGCCTAACGGCGCATGCACGAAGCACCTGCCCAGGTGGCGGAATTGGTAGACGCACTAGTTTCAGGTACTAGCGGGGCGACCCGTGGAGGTTCGAGTCCTCTCTTGGGCACCAGATGAAATCCAGAAGGCCCGCCTAGCGCGGGCCTTCTGTCGTTTGCGCGCTGCATCGCGATACCGCGCTCTGCATCCGTGACGCATCGAGGCAGACCTGCCGGCGCTGTCCTGCGGCGGCCGCCTGCTCTCCCTCGTCGCCTATCGCCACTGGCGCGAAAACCAGCCCGAACTCGCGGGCTGCCACGGAAATGACGATAGCCTCGACGAAATCAGGGACACCTCCATGGCGCTGCGCTGTGCCAAGTACCAGCGCTTCATGACCCAGGTCCGCGTGTTGGTAGACAACGTGAACTTGATGCCCGGGGTGCCCTGAGTTTTTTCCGGCACTCATGGGTACCCACGCTATGGGTGCCCGATTTCCCACCCCTCCCGACTTCTCCTCCCCAAAAAGCACGAAGCTCGCGCATGACGCGAGCTTCGCTGGGCCAGCCCGATTGAATGGCGGTTACAGGTCGATGCCGTTGGCAAAGATGACGTCGCCCCCGGTGACGGCAACGACGTTCGAGTATTCCGAGGTGTTGTTGGCGGTGCAGGCCGACAGGATGATGCCGTTATTGCCGAGGAAACACTTCAGCTGCCCCTGCCAGCCGGAGCCGGAGGGCACACTCGTCAACTGTGTGACGTCAGTCGCGGTCATCACTACACGGCGCCCGGCGGAGACGGGCGGCAAGTTGGCAGTGCAACGGCCCGCAGAACACGAGCCGCCGTTGAGAGGCTTGCCGGTGGCATCGGTAGTGACCGTCTGCTCACCCAGGAACACCATCGAGGTTGCCGCGGTGGTCGTGGCAGCATTGATCGAATAGAACTCCAGGCGAAACAGGGCCGGGCCATGGCTGGCCAGTATCCAGCGCACCGTGGTGTTCGGCGTGGTGTTGGCGGGCCCCGCGGCACCGACACACGGTCCGCTGCTGTCGGTGCCCGTGCAGATCCGCGGCGTGTTCTGATCGCGATTGGCGTAATTAGCGGGGAACTCGCTGTGGTCTACGTCGGCGGCATTGGCGTTGTGCTCGAGATCGATATCCACACCCGGCAACGATCTGGCATTGCCGTAGACGCGGTTACGCTGGAACAGATTGGCCCAGCCGCTGGTGTCGCCGCCGCCATTGTAGAGCTTGATGCCATTGCGCTTGTTCGCAACGACCACGTTGCGGTCGGCGGTATTGGAACTACCCACCGATGTCGAGGCGGCCGTTTCGATATGGATGCCATCCACGCCATTGCCCAGGGTCGTGACGTTGGCGAATTTCGGGCTGATGCCTACAAAGTTCTTCAGGACGCTGGTGCTATTGGTACTGCTGCCGCGGATGGTGATTCCGTGGCGTGCGTTCGCCGCGACGATGTTGCCGGTAATGGAGTTGCCGGTGGTGGTGACGATGATGCCGTCGCCTTTGTTGCCGAAGGCGGCGGAGTTGATCGCGGTGCCGGTGGGGAATTCGGCCAATCCGATCGTGTTGTAGATCACCTTCACGCCATTGCTCGCGCCCGTGATCATGATGCCGCCATAGTCGGCCCCCACATCCGGGAAGGCGTTGTTGTTCGCGCCCTTGTTGTCGGAAATCAGATTGACCGGGCCGATCACGAGGGACGTGGAACTCGGATTGAAGCTCGTCGCCGAGGTATCGGGCTTGGAATCGACATAGATGCCGCTCAAGGCGTTGCCGATATGCACCGACTGATTGGCGGCGCTCAGGCCGATCCGGTTGCCCATGATGAAGTTCGGCAGGAATACGGAACCGGCGACGGCGTTGATGCCGTTGCCATTGTTTCCGCTGATGACGTTGCCCGGACCAATCATGTTGCCGAAGGTGGAGCCGACCAGATTGACGCCGTTGCCGCCATTCGCAATCGCGATGTTGCCGGTCAGGTCGGTGCCGATCATGTTGCCGCTGATGAATACCCCGGCGAGGTTCTGACTGAACAGCTCGATACCATCGCCGGCGTTGCCGGCGATGACGTTGCCGGTGATATACACGGGCTGCAGCGAGGCAAGGGTCGTGGCCAACTGGCTCTGGAAGGCGTTGATGGTGGACGCATCCACCGGCTGCACCGGAAATTGCGAGTACAGATTGGACAGGAAACCAGTGCTGGTATCGGGGTAGACCCGCGACGACGAGAGCGAGATTCCATCGCCCGAATTGGGCAGCGCGACCGCACCGGTAACGTTGACGCCGATGTAGTTGCCCGTGAACGTATAGTTGTGGCCGTTGGCGCTGATGCCATTGCCATTGCAGTTGCCGATCACCAGGTTGAAGATCTTCGAACCGGTGGCGCCATCGGCATGACCCAGCGCGGCGGTGCCGGAATCGGTGAGATCCAGGCAGCTACGACCATTGCCGTTGATCGTCACCTTGTTGCCGTTGATGGTGAACGGCGCGCGCAACTGCGGCAGCCCGCCATTGATCACGGTGATCGAGGTGACGCCAACAAAGTTGATGACGTGCGAACCGGAGCGCGTATTGCCGAACATGATCGCGGCGCGCAGTGAGCATTTCGTGGTATCGCCCTGGGTGGCGCACTTGTTGGTGGTTGCCGGATCCTGCACAGCATCGTTGGACACGTTCACGTTGTAGATTTCGGCGCCGGCTTGCACGCTCAGCCCTGCCAGCATCGCACCCACCAGCCACAGCGCCCCGAGGCGCCGCGCGCCGGAGGAAAATCGCTTGCCGCGCGAGCGCGCGGATTGCATCGAGTACATGGTCCCACCCATTGGTTGACATAAACGGAGTTGACGCGGCCGATGTCTGCGCTATCAGCCGGATGCTGTGCATAACGCCCAACGAGAAGAAGACCGAACACTCGGCGATGAAGGCGGGGGCAGGTTCGAATGGCTGGATCAGGACACCCACGATTCGGATTCTTCCGACACCGACGCTGGAACCAGCCCGGCTGATGCGACGGCGCGCAACGTGCCGACCCGACACTGGATCGGATCGACGTGGATGGCGAAGTCGCCAAGCGCATCCAACAGAATGAGCGGACGTCGAATTCCGCGCTTGCCTCCTTTCCCTTCAAGGGGAAGGCCGGGATGGGGATGGGTTCGCCTTGATGCATGCCGTTGACACCATCCCCATCCAACCCTCCGGCCCGTTGGGCGTTCAAGGCAGCCAGAACCTTCAGTTCTTGACGGCTCCCTTTCACCCCTTGAAGGGGACGGCTTAGCGCTCACTGCGCAGACGCCCTCTGGCACTTGATAGGCGCTCTGAGCCCCTGGCTACGCAATCCTCGTATCCTTCGCCGGTATCCCCGGCAACTACGGATCGCCTCATGGCCTCGCCATCACGATATCGGGCCACCGTTTCGAGACTGTGTGGCGTCGGCGTCATGCTGTTCGCGGCTGCGCCGATTTCAGCAAGGGATGTCGCTCCCTGGCGCGACGATTGCCTGGCGCGACTGGAAGTTGCCAACCTTCTGGTGGATCTGAATATCGAGCTGCTCAAACAGCGCAGCGCCACCGTGGTACTCGAATCCTGGTGTCGTGCGCACGCGATGGCGGCTGAGCCACGCATCGTGGCCGATCGCGTGCCGGCCGCTGCCAAGCCCGCGACCGCCGAGCAAATGCAGCGACTGCACGTGAAGGATTCCAGCGAGCTGCGCTATCGGAGCGTGGCGTTGAGATGTGGCAAACACGTGCTCTCGCGCGCCGACAATTGGTACGTGCCGGAGCGGCTCAGCGCCGAGATGAATCGACTACTTGAGACCACCGATGCGCCGCTTGGAAAGGTCGTGGCGGGCCTGCAGCCGACCCGCAGCACGATCGAAGTGCAGACGCTCTGGTCAGCGATGCCCGCCGGCTGGAGTTGTGCGCGATTCGACCCGTCTGCGGAGACGTTTCCCGCGCTGGAAATTCCCTCGGCACTGTTCCAGGTGCGCGCCCTCTTGCGGGGTGCCGATGGCCTGCCGTTTTCCGAGGTGAATGAGGTCTACCAGGGTGCGCTGCTGAATTTCACCGAACCGGCGCGCGAGGGGTCCCGTTAGCCCGCAGTCACATCGCTCGCCCGCGTCCGTCTGTAGCATGGACACCCGAAAGGAGCGCTCCATGACATCCGCCAGCTTTGCGTCCATCGATCGCGATTTCTACGCCGCGCAGGAAGGCGATCACGCCGCGTTCGCGCGCCTCGTCGCCGCCACGCAGCGCATGGTCGCCAGCGTCGCCCTGGCTATCAGCACTGACGTGCAGCAGAGCGAAGAAATCGCCCAGGACGTATTTCTTCTGGCCTGGCAGCGCATGCGCCTGATGAGAGGCCCCGCCAGCTTCCTGCCGTGGCTGCGTCAGGTCTCCCGCCGCCGCGCGATCGATGCTATCCGTTCGGCACGCTACCGCGAACGCACGCTGGACGATTGGGACGAACGTGTCGCGGACGTGGCTGGCGAAGGCGAAGGCATCGCCGAAACGCTGATCGCGCGCCACGACGCGGCGGTTCTGGCGCGAGCCCTCGACGAGATTCCTGCCGACAACCGCGAGGTGCTGCTGCTGTTCTACCGCGAAGGCGAAAGCGGTCGACGTGTCGCCGCCTTGCTCGGCATCAGCGAAGCGGCAGTGCGAAAACGGCTGCAGCGCGCGCGCGAAAATCTGCGCGCGGAAACCCTGCGCCAGCTGGGCGACGCGGCGGACCGCAGCGCGCCGCGCGCCGCGTTTACGCTGCTCGTCAGCGTTACCGTGAATTCGCCCTGCGCGCCCGCGGCCGGCGGAACCGGTGCGTCCGGTCTGACCGCCGCAGGGAAATGGCTGCTCGGACCGCTGGGTGCACTCGCCCTGTCGGTCGGGATCGTTGTCGGGGCCGTGTACTGGGAAATGCGCGGCCACCTGCGCCGCCTTGCCAATGCGCGCGACCGTCGCGCGATGCGCCGCAACGGCTTTGTCTACGCCGCACTGATGGCGACCTACATGATCCTGCTCTGGCATGCGACGCGTTCGGACTGGTCGCAGGAAATGATCCTCATCGCCGGCGGCGGTTTTTCCGTCGCGATCATCGCGCTCGCCCTGCGCCGGGCGAAGCTGCTGGCGAAACCCGCGCCGCAGAGCGGCGTCGCGGCGCAAGGAGACGACGCATGATCGCCTTCCTGATGGGATTGCCTACCATTGCGCCGCGCGCATTGCTGGCACGGATTCAGCAGCGCACCGTATGCGTCTGCGACGTCAACAGCCTGTCGAGCTGGAACGCCGCGCACGTTCCGGGCGCCCGCCGCCTCGACCCGCACGCCTATACCGCCGCCGATCTCGGCGCCGCACCCGGCGCCGGGATCGTGTTCTATTGCTCCGGCCCGCTCTGTCGCAAGGCACCCATCGCCGCACGCCGCGCACAGCAGATGGGCCATACCGATGTCCACGTCATGTCCGCAGGCCTGCGGGGCTGGCTCGATGCGGGCCTCCCCGTCGAGCGCGGGCCGGAAAGCCCGCGATAGACCAGGACACCCACAATTCGGATTCTTCCGCCTGGGTGTCCCGAAGTTGGGGTGTCCCGAATTTGCCGGCGACTGGTTGTCCCGAACTTGCCGTCCCGAACTTGCCGGACTCGTGCGCGCGAGGAAACGCCCCGTTGTGGACGGATCTCGCGACGCACATAGCCAACGGCAGCACCGAAACCCATCGGAGGTGCAGTCAATCCCTCGACGAACCTGGGTAGCGCAAGGGGCAGCAACGACAGCCGGGGCAATCATGGTGTGACGGTCGCGAGCATGGGCGCCAGGCTCCGCGGGATGGAATTGAACTGCGCTGTAACAAGTGCCGCCCGCATCCGAGCCGACGCCGATTCGCCGCACGGCCTGACTCACTCGTTGACCCTCTCGCTCCGGACTATCCGATGAAACGACCGCTACTACTTCTGTTCTGCTTGCTGTTTTCTGCCTGTTCGTGGGCACAGCAGCCAACTACGTTTGTATTCGTGAAAGTGGCGGAGTCCATTCTGCCTATCGCCAGAGGTAACAAATACGAGGACCCGCTCGACGCTGCGCTCAAAGCAGAAGGCCTCGGCGCGGTCACCGGTGGAGGAACTTCTTTGTCTAAAGACAAAGATATCGACTGGGTTGGCGTCGATGTCGAGCTCACCGATGTCACCAAGGGCGTGCCTTTCTTGCGCAAGAAGCTCATCGAGTTTGGTGCGCCAAAAGGCAGTACGTTGGAGTACGAACTCGATGGCAAGAGAATCGAGCTGCCCGTTCACGAAGGCGGCGGCCAGTAGTGGTGTCAGGTTGGCTTCGAGGTTCACACCATCAAGTTAACCCGACCCCGTTTACCGCTGCCATCGCTGACGGGTCAGGTTAACTTCCGCCAGCCACGGCGCCGTTCCGTCGTTCCGGAGGGGTTTCGCGCCGAACGGTCTGCACTGCGTTGCCGATGGACGAATCCCGCCTACCCTTCCGTGTCGACATAGCCCGGGCCATACAGCACTTCGGCGATGTTCGTGTTGCGCCGCACGGTCCGCGCTACCACACGCAGTTGCGGCGGCCGCAGCAATCCCCTCGCCTCGGCCGGTGAGCAGCGCAGCCAGCGCGCGCGATCCTCGACGCGCACCACCACCGGCACGTCCGTGCCGTCGTACGGGTGGACCGACATCGATCGGTAGAACACGCCAAAGGTCGTGATCGCCTTGCCGTCGACCTGCACGCTGTTGCACAGGCCCGCAAAGGTGACGGGCGTTGTCTCGGGCACGAAGGCCAGCACGTCGCACGACCCGGTCGCCGTCCAGCCTGTTGCCGGAATCAGGCAGCGCCGGGGCGGCTCGATCGCGGCCCACAGGTCGCCGGTCACGCTGGACCCCGGCACCAGTTCCGCATCCAGCAACCGATAGCGTGACGCCACCTCGCGGCGTTCGGGGGCGGTGGCCCAGCTCGGCACCAGGCCCCAGACCGCCGGGACGATATCGACGTCCGTCCGGGTGCGCACCAGGATGCGGGCGCGGCGGAACGGGCGCACCACACGGCGCGAGGCGGGCTGCAGGTGCGCAATAACCGCGTCCCAGAGCCGCGTCGACGCGGTCGGGTCGTTGGCGGGCGGCGGGTCGAGCCAGAAGGTGTCCATAGGCGCGGATACGTACATTCGTACGGGTCCGGGATCGTACACCGGCACGGGATCGGTGCCATGTCACAACCCGTAGCGGTGGGGACAGGGCATGGTCTGGCCGGCCAGACCTCGGCGGTACCGGCGTTGTAGGCTCTGGCGCCCCGTGGCTGGCTCACGAGCGCGGCGGAAATCGGTCCGGCCGCAGCGGTGACGCGCCGTCCGCCGGCAGGCGTGCGGGCCGTCATGGCGGGCCTGCCGCCGAGGCGCGGCAGATGCCGCTGAAGGGCTCGCCGCCGCACGTGCCAGGCGGGCGCGCACCGCTGTCTCACCCGACTCCGGCGAAGGACCGTCGGGTGCCGTGCCGGCCAGCCCGATCGACGGGCGAGACCCGCGATCACAGCGCGTCGTGGTCGCTCGCTGCGGCGGTGACTGACTCCCACCCGTCGTTGACTGATCGGTCGTCATGCGCGACGGATTTCGAGTCACGCGTGACTGAAAATCAGCGGACGATGAGTGGCTCGATACTCCACGGAGACTGACAATCAGCCATCGGTGACTGGGGCGCCCATCGTCCATGACTAAAAATCACTCGACGATGACTGGCAGGCGGTCATCGCTGACTGCCCGTCAGTCAGGCGTGAGCGAAAATTACTCGTCGTCGATGGCCCCACCCATCATCGATGACTGAATTTCAGTCTCGCATGACTGAAATTCGGGCATGACGCAGATTAGGACGGGCAGATCGGCAGGCGCTCAGATCAGGCCCCCCACAAATTCGGATTTTCGAGACCTGTCCCCGAACCGTCCGCATGCGCCGTAGCGCCCCGATCGCCATGATCGCCACATGCCACCGCCCGCTCCCACGCTGGTACGACCGGAGCGACGGCCGCTCTCACGGCGTGCAGCGGTACCTGCGGCACGCTTTCGTCTTCGGCACCGCTGACCTGACGTGAAGCAAATGCTGCTTCACTGCCTCGATCATGAAAAATCATCGCGATCGACGGTATCAATCGCGTGGCGCTGAATGAGGCAAACCGGCTGCAACAGGCCTCCGCGCACTGCCAAATGAAAATTGTGTTGCCTCGCAAGAACCCGATGCCGGCGGGGAAAGCCGGCATCGGGTAGCGTCGCTTACGCGACTTTCACGGATTCGATTTGCCGGGCAATTTGGCGCGTATCGCGCGGCTCGTCGCTCCGAATCTCGATGCGCCGGGGTTTCAAGGCCTCAGGCACCTCGCGCTGCAGTTCAATGGTCAACAGGCCATTGGCCAGCGACGCGTGTGCGACTTTCACATGGTCAGCGAGTTCGAAACGGCGCTCGAACTCGCGCTCGGCGATGCCCTTGTGAAGATACGTTCCCTCCGGAGCCTCGCCGCGCTTGGCGCCGGAAACGACCAGCAGGTTCGGACGATCCGACAAGGTCAATTCATCGCGATCGAACCCAGCGACCGCCATGACGATGCGATAGCCGTCCTCGCCTTGCTTGACGATGTCATACGGTGGCCAGTTATCGACTGGCTGGACCCGGGTGGCGGAATCCAGCGCGGCGAATACACGATCAAAGCCGATGCCCGTGCGAAACAGTGGTGAAAAATCGAATGTGGTCCTCATAGCCATATCCTCAGAAGTTCAAGCAACATGGGCATGAAGAAGCGTCATGCTGACGCCCTCACGGCGGACCCGGATGGCGTCCGCAGCCGGCAGATAGGACGCGGCCAAGCGATTTCAAGAGCATAAAATCCTGCCGAATTCAGGAATCGTTTAGGATATCGACTTCCGCCACTAACGGGGCCAGGTTAACTTTCTGCACAAACTCACACGTTAACCGGACCCCGTTTCACTGCGTTTCAGCAGCCGTAATGGGCTGCCGGACCAGCAGAGCGCCCACAGCGTTTCGGACATTTCGCTGGCGGCGTGCCGAATCGTGACCCGCACCAGTCCCCCATGCGGGTCCGGCATCTTCGGCGGGAATGCCCGACGCTGGATGCTCTTTTGCCCGTGCAACACTCGCCCGGCGGACCACGGCGGTCGCGCCGCCCGCTCCCCAATTCCGTTGGAGAAAGTCTGCGTGTTCAGTGGTCTTCGCCTTGCGCTGTTCGGCCTGTTGGTGTGGATTCCGTTCGCTGCCGGCGCTGTGTCGGACGAGCTGGCCGCCCGGCTCACGCGCCAGATGCACATCAACGAGCAGCGCTATGGCATCGCCGGCCAGGCCGTCGAAGTCGTGCACAACGGAAAGGTCATGTTCCGGGGTGCCAGGGGCCAGGTCGACATCGACGGCGCCACGCGCTCGACGACCGACCACATATTTCCGGCGTACTCGGTGAGCAAGCTGTTCGTCAGCACGCTGGTCATGCAGTTGGTCGAACAAGGCAAGGTCGATCTCGACCGTCCCGCCAGCGCCTATTTCCCCGGCCTGCCACCGCGCTGGAACATGATCACGGTGCGCCAGCTGCTCAATCACAGTTCCGGCCTGCCTGAGTATTTCGACGAAACGCAGATGACCGGCACGGCCCAGGCCAATGCCTCGTTCCAGCGCACGCTGCAAGCGGTCTACGCCGCGCTGGCCGACACGCCGTTGCTGTTCGCGAGCGGCGCCGACACGCGCTACACCCAGACCAACTACCTCGTGCTGACGCAGTTGCTGGAAGCGCGCTACGGCAAGCCCTATGCGGAAATTGTCACCGAGCGGATCGTCGGCGAGCTCGGGCTAAAACACACCTTTCTGGGCCGCGACACGGTGCCCAGACAAGGCGTCGTCACGGCCTATCTCGGCAACAACGGCGCGCTTGAGAAACAACCCGATATCGCCTGGCCCGACTATGCGCTGGGCCATGCCGCGCTGTATTCGAACGCTGGGGATCTCTCCACCTTCCTGCAGGCCGTGGCCGACGGTGCATTCGTCAATCAATCCACACTGCTGCAACTGTGGCAGCCGCAGAGCCTGTCCAAGGGCCAGCGAGGCTGGTTCGCTACGGGCTGGGAGGTCGGTGAAAGCGGCGCATATCGCATGGTCGGCCACGACGGCGGTGCGCGGGTGCGTGTGCGCATCCTGTTCAAGGATTCGCTGGCCGGCGATGTCTACACCCTGGTCTATCTGACCAGCGGCAGTCGTCGCAACGTCTGGACCAGAACGCTGCTGGACAGCCTCATGGCCACCGTAGCCCCCGATCAGTTCCGCAACGAAGCCCTGTCCGAGAAACTCATCGGTTTCGCGCTGCAAGCTCCCGACGACACGACAACGCAGACGTTCGCCGAAACCCTGCGCAACCGCGGCGGCTTCGACCAGAAGCACCTCGAACAGGCCGTCAACAACAGCGGATACGCCATCCGCTCCAACCTCGGCGTCGACGTCGCCCTGCCTGTCTTCACGCTCAACACCGTGCTGTTCCCGCAGTCGGCCAACACCTGGGACATCCTGGCGGAAGCGTACGAGGCCAAGGGTGACAAGGACAAAGCGAAAGCGCTGCGCCTGAAGATGAACACGGGACGCGATGCAGCGCCGTAAAGCGGCGACGGACATACCCTTCGTCGCGGGCAATCGCGCTCACCCTCGTCAAATCAGGTCGCCGGGCACCTTGAACGAACGCGACTTCCCCGCTGCGGGATGCCTTGCGCTCGCGCCGCTATCCCGACGCAACATTTTCGACGTCGACGGACAGCAGCACGGTGTCGTTCGACAACGGTGAGGTCATCTCCCGCTGGGGTGAATTCAGCTGGAAAGCCACAGAGATCAGCGCGGACAAGGCTTGCTTTGCGCCCGTCAATGCACGGGGTTCGTTCTGCTGGCAGCGCACGGGAGCCATGGTGGAGGTGACCCAGCGCTGGAAAGGCGACGATGGCAAGGACCAGTCCTACACACTGAAACTGACGCGGGTCGATGACTGACGGGGCCGTAACCGGCCAGGTTGGCTTCCTGCACAATGTCGATGAGTTGACCTGGCCGCGTTTTGCGCCATTGACCACTGCGTAGCCGTTGCGCGCTGCGCTCCGGTTGTCGGCACTACGGCCCTTTGATCACTTTGCCGCAGGGATCGAGAATCCAGAGCCCCTCGTTGAGCTGAATCCTGGCGGCCTTGATGAGCCCGTCCTTGCCGACGGCGAAATTCACGACGCAGCGGTATTCGGTTGTCGTGTCGCTGTCGAGGAATGCGCCTTTCTTGCCGAAAAGCTTGCTGCCGGAGTCGGACGGGCCTACGGAATGCAGTCCCGTGAAGCTCATCAGCGTGCTCCCGGAAGGCAATTCGTTGGTGGTGTTCGGGCTGCCGTAGGCGACCATGAGTTCATCGACGTTGCGCCCGATCCACAGGGCAAGCGTGGCTTCGTATTCCTGCTGCCTTTTGCTCGGCTTGCGCGTCTGCGCATCGGCGGGACCGACGCAGGCCAGTGCGATTGCGAGGACGCAGATGCGTCCGAATGCGGAATGCCGTTTCATCTCTGGTCCCCTAGGCCCAACTCCCCGGATCGGGATGCGGCCGCACGCGGCTGGTCTACCGTGCGGCCAGCGGCATTGTTGCCGCCTCCGGTCACGGCACCACTGCCGCGTAGGCGCGCAATCTCTCAGCCGCTTCGCGCCGTACTCCTGCTCGCCCCGGTTGTGTCGGCGGCTGCGAGCCCCCGCGGGTAGAAGGCGGTTCACTGTGGCAAACGGGCCAGGTGGGACTGCCATAGCGATGCGGCCGATCGGGACGTTCTCATGTCCGACCGATTCTCCCGGCAGATTTCCGCTAATCGTCCTGCGGGTCGATCAGCAATGGTCGGGGCGTGTACTTGCGAAGTTTGACGCTGTTGTGAACCACTGAGCCGGCTGGCACGGTGCGCGCGCGACCCGCGTGACACTGCCAGCGGTGCTGCCAGCCACCCTCGCCGTCCGGGCGCCAGCGCGGGATCGGCAACCATTCGAGCAGGTGCCAGGCCTTCTGCCGCTGCAGCTCATCGTGCATGGTGGCCTCGACGTTGGTCGCCACCACATCGGCCGTGGTCGTCGCCTTCGCGTTGTCGTCGCCGGCAAGCAGGCGCGCTGAGATCTTGGGGCGAAACGTCAGCTGGGCCTGTTCTGCGTGATCGCGCATCCAGGCCAACGGAATCAGCGAAAGGCCATGCTCGCCGGCCGGGTAGCCCCCGCCAATGTCGGCGTGCACACCCGCGAACCAGACTTGGCGCAGGTCCGTGGTTCGGGCTGGCGGTGAATCAGTTGGTACAGACTCCCGCCACAAATTCTGCACGAACATGACGCGGTGCTCGTCCAGGGCCACCGCGTGGCGCACCGTTTCAACCCGGTCGTTTGCAAAGGTGTAGTCGAACCTCATGGGCCGCCACGGCGAGCCGACGGCGCTGACCGTGTCGAACAGACCGAGGAAGCGAATGGACGGCACAAAGCGGCCGTAGGCGTTGCGGAACTCGTTGGCGGCTTCGCGATTGCCATGTCGGGCGTAGGTACCCCAGGCAAAGTCGACCATTTCCTGCAGGCCCGGCTGCAACAGCCCGACCTTGCGCAGCATGCCGGCCAGGACACGTATGGCGTAGGCGCCACGGCTGAAACCAAATCCGTAAATTTCGTCTCCAGGACGGTATTCGCTCATGAGATAGCGGTAGGCGGAGCAGACGTGGCGACGCAACATCACCGCGGAAACGGAGTCCAGCAGCATCAATGCGCGCCTTCCCCAGGGCGTGCTCATTGACGTTGGCTCGACCGTTCCCACACCGGGCTGGTAGTAGACGATCTGCTCTGCGCTACGCTCGAGCATGCGGTTCAGGCGCTGCACGTTGGTCATGCCGGCGCCCGGCGCGTTGTTCGTCCCATCAATGCAGATGACGATCCTGCGGCTCATGCGTTGCTCCCCGTGAGGATTTGGAACGACAGCGAGAGAACGGCTGCACCGACGCCGCGCGGCGCGTCTTGCGCCAACCTCGACAGGCATCGGTTACCGCAGCTACTGCCATCGCGGCGAACGACCTCTCACTGCGCCATCGTGCGACGCAGCACGCGCGCGGCGATCGTTGCCGATGCCTAGCGACAATAGAGGTTTTTTCCACTCATCCCGATGTCGATTCTCTTCGGAACGTCGGCCAGTTGCGAACCAGTAGCAATGCTCTGCTGCGTATCGCGGGTGCGAATGGGTGCGAATGGGGACACCCATTTTTCGGTGGGATACGACTGATGCTACCTTCAGCGTCTGGGCGGCTGTTTGAGCAGTTCGCTCAAGCCGAGCCGCTGTGCAGCCTCGTGCAGTTCTACCTGATTCCGCTTGCCGAAGGCCGCACAGCGGCCCGGCTTACTCAGGCGGCAGGCGCTACCGCCTGGCGTCCCCAGCTTGCCCGGAGACACGATGGGAACTATTGCGAGTCGATCAGATGTCAGGAACAAGCTCATTCCGGCAAGTCCTACCAAAGTGTTTGCGGCGATGCGCGACCCGGCACGAGTCGCCCGATGGTGGGGACCCGCAGGGTTCACCAGTACGATCCACACGTACGAATTCACGCCGGGTGGCAGCTGGCTCCTGACGATGCACGGGCCCGATGGAAAGGACTATCCGAACGAAAGCCGCTTCACGCGTATCGTTCCGGACCGGCTGTTCGAGATCGAGCACCTGAACGGCCATCACTTCGTGCTTACCATCGAACTTCAGCCACACGTGCAAGGGACTGACGTGACGTGGTGCCAGACGTTTGACACCGCCGAGTACTACAGGCAGCTGGCCGAGTTCGTCGCCATGGCCAACGAGCAGAATCTCGAGCGACTGGCCGCCGAAGTCGCGCGAGGCGAGCATGCCGCCTGATCCTTCGCTTGAGCGGACCTCGATCGGCCTCGTCTGCGAGACGCTTGTGGTGATCGCCGCTCCTCGCAGGCCGAGTCGCGTCTGGCCCGTTCCGCGCAGAGATCGTCCGTCGTAGTTTTCGTTTCTCTCCGCGCAGCATCCGTCGAAGGCTATGTCCATGTCACCGCATTCGCGTCATCGTTGGCGGCTTCTGCACATGCCACCGCTCTGCTCGCTCATCGAAAAATGGGGGCGATAAATGGGGACACCCACCGTTCGGATTCTTCCGACATCGCCCCCGCCACTGAACACGTCGGCGTAGCGCCTCCGCACGAGTTCGCGTAGGCAGCAAGCTCGTCGGGCGTTCCTGACGGAAAGGTTTCCCGAAAGAAGTCGACGAACGCTGCTACGCGTGTGCTCAGACGACGACGCGACGGGTAGAGCAGCCATAGCTCGATGTCGGGGCCGTCGACCTCTCCCCAAAGCACCAGGGTTCCTTTCGCCAGATCGCGGCTCGCCAGCGACAGGGGCAGCCGTGCGACACCAACGCCCGCGCACGGCATCGCGGACCATGATCATCGGGGACAGGCCAAGCCTGGGCTCGACCTCCAGGGTGACTTTGCCAGACGAATTGTCTCCGGCCCCTTAGAATAGCGCGATGAAAACCCCTACCGCGCTGCAGGCGCTGATCGACGACGGTGTCATAGACGAGGTGTTGCGTCCGCTCAAGAGCGGAAAGGAGGCTGCGGTGTACGTGGTCCGCAGCGGCGACGATGTCCGTTGCGCGAAGGTGTACAAGGACATGGCCCAGCGCAGCTTCCAGCAGCGTGTTCAGTATCAGGAAGGCCGCAAGGCGCGCGGCAGCCGCGAGGCCCGGGCGATCGGCAAGGCGACCAAGTACGGTCGCAAGCAGCAGGAAACCGCCTGGAAGAACGCCGAAGTCGATGCGTTGTACCTGCTGCGAGAAGCCGGCGTCCGCGTGCCTGAGCCATATGGCTACTACCACGGTGTGCTGGTGATGGAGCTGGTGACCGACGCCGAAGGGTTCTCGGCGCCAAGGTTGGGCGAGGTCGAGTTGACGGCCGAGCAGGCGCGGGAATTCCATGCGGTGCTGGTGCGGCAGATCGTGCGCATGCTCTGCTGTGGCCTGATCCACGGCGATCTGTCGCAGTACAACGTGCTGGTGGGGCCGGACGGCCCGATCGTGATCGATTTTCCCCAGGTGGTCAGTGCTGCCGGCAACAACGCCGCCCGCCAGATGTTGCTACGCGACACCAACAATCTCACCGCCAGCCTGGGGCGGTGGGCGCCGGAACTGCTCGACACCTGGTACGGCGAGGAAATGTGGGCGCTGTTCGAGGCAGGCAATCTCCTGCCCGAGACGGCACTGACCGGCAAGTTCGTTCATGACGAGCGCACGGTCAACGTGGATAGCGTCCGAGAGGCCATCGAAAACGCCCGTCAGGAGGCGCTGATCCGCCAGCAGGGGCGCGAGGCGGCGGCGACGGATGATTGAACGCCTTCCCATGCCTTGTCTGCAGCTGAGCGTTGCTCCGCTTGTCAGGAGCGCGCAGACATTTCGAATGAAGTTGTTGCCTGACAGTCTGCTGAAACACCGGCAATCGCCGTTCTTCATAGGCCGTGAGGACGTCCCGACAGGTGTCGGATGTGCGAGCTGGAAAACTCCTGGAGGGGGGATTTTCAGAAACCTGCCAAGAACCGATATACGGTCCACCGATGCACGTGTTTTCAACCACCGGCCCGCCATGATCAACAACGACATACTGCGCAGCATCCGCTACATGCTTGACCTGGGCGACCACAAGGTCGTCGAAATCGCGAAACTGGTCGACCCGGCTTTCCCGCTCGAGAAGACCGAAGTGCTGGCATTTCTGCGCAGAGAAGATGATCCCGAGTACGTCGTATGCAGTGACGACATACTCGCGCACTTTCTCGACGGACTGGTTATCCATTTCCGGGGGCGCAACGAAAGCCTGCCATCACGGCCGGTGGAAAAGCGCATCACCAACAATCTCGTACTGAAGAAATTGCGTGTTGCCTTCGAAATGAAGGATGTCGATATGCAGGATGCCTTCGCCGCAGCGGGGTTTCCGCTGTCGAAACCGGAGATGACCGCGCTGTTCCGTCAACCTGGCCACCACAACTACCGTGCCTGTGGCGACCAGCTGCTGCGCAATTTTCTCAAGGGCCTGACCCTGCGCGTGCGCGGCGACTGAGCAGGCGGGTCAAAACTTCTCGCTCACCGGCAGGTAGCTCCATTCGCTGACCGGCATCCTGGCCAGCGAGACCTTTCCGATACGCAGGCGCCGTATCGCCACCACCTGTAGGCCTACCTGCGCAGACCCCGGATTTGGACACCCACGATTCGGACTCTTCCGACTGGCCCTTTGCTTGCCGCGACCGCACCGGCGTTTCTCTGCTACAAACGCGCATCGCTCACGCTTTTTTGTGCGTGACCGCCCTGCCCGCTGCCGATGAGCGCGCGAGCGAGCCGGCAAAGAAGAATCACCGCAACCCCAGGAGGCAAGACCGCATGACCCCTGACCCGATCGCCCGCTGGCATCGCCTCGTGAACGAACGCGACGCCGCCGGACTGGATGCACTGCTGGCCGAGGACGCGGTATTCCATTCGCCGGTGGTGCACACGCCCCAGGTCGGCAAGTCGGTCACCCGGGCGTACCTTGCCGCCGCGCTCGCCGTGTTCGGCAATGACTCGTTCCGCTATCGGCGCGAACTGCACGGCGAATACGACGCGGTGCTGGAGTTCGAACTCGAACTCGACGGCATCGCCATCAATGGCGTTGACATGATCCGCTGGAATGCCGAGGGACGCATCACGGAGTTCAAGGTGATGCTGCGCCCGCTCAAGGCGGTCACGCTGATTCACGAGAAAATGGCGGCCATGCTGCAGGCGGTGCGGCGCTGACGACGTCACGTCGTGAGTCGCACGCTCGCGGCAGAGAGTGCGACCACCGCACACCGGACTACCAGTCCGTCGGCCGGTAGTCCTTCAGGAATTGTCCCCACACGTGTTCGCCGGTGTTGATGCCGGCGATGATCGGGTCGACGATGCGCGCGGCGCCATCGACGATATCCAGCGGCGGATGGAAGCGCTCCTCGATCGTCTTGCGTGCGGCGATCTCGACGGGATCCTCGTCGGTCACCCAGCCAGTGTCCACGCTGTTCATGTGGATACCGTCGTTGTGGTAATCCGTTGCCGCGGTGCGCGTCATCATGTTGAGCGCGGCCTTGGCCATGTTCGTGTGCGGATGGCGGGTCGTCTTGAAGTTGCGGTAGAACTGGCCCTCGACGGCGGACACGTTGACGATGTGCTTGTCGCGCCCGGGTGTGCGCAGCATCAGCGGTTTGAGCCGCGCGTTGATGATGAACGGGGCAACGGCATTGATCAGCTGCACCTCGAGCAATTCCACCGATGGCACTTCGTCCATCTGCAGGCGCCAGGAATTGCGCCCTCGCAGGTCGATCTGTTGCAGGTCCTGATCCAGTCGCCCTTCCGGGAACAGATGCGACTGTGCGATGAACTCGTCCGGCAATAAGGGGACTTGGGACAGCCGTGCGGAGTCCAGTACAGCCGCTTCCGGATTCTGTAGCGACGGTGGCGTGCCGGCCGTCGCGGCAGCGCCCGTGTCGCTGGCGCCTTTGCCATGCTCAGGCAGGATGCGGTAGCTGCGCAGACCGGCGTAGCTGCCCAACAGCTTGCGCACATTGTCCGGCGAGTCCTGCACGGCGGCAGTCTCGCCGGCCATCATGTGCGCGTAGAACCCGGGCGGGCGGCGCACGGTCTGGCAGGCGTTGTTGATGATGAAATCCAGCCGCTCGCGCGTCGTGAGCACGTGCTGGCAGAACGCCTCCACGCTGGGCGTGTGGCGCAGGTCGAGGCCGAAGATCTCCAGGCGATGCCCCCACTGCGCGAAGTCCGGCTCCTGCGCGTAGCGTGCCGCCGAATCGCGCGGAAACCGCGTGGTCACGATGAGCTCGGCGCCGGCCCGCAGCAACTTGAGTCCTGCCTGGTAACCGATCTTGACGCGGCCGCCGGTCAGCAACGCAACGCGTCCGCGCAGGTCGGCCAACTCGGTGCGTTTGGAAAAATTGAACGGTGCGCAGGTGGGGCACAGCTGGTCGTAGAAATGGTGGATCAGCGAGTACTTCTGTTTGCACACGTAGCAGTGCTGCGGCTCGATCGCCTCGCGCGGTTCGGCTGCATCGTCGTGAACGTCCTGCGGCACGAAAGCGTCCGGCGGAAACACGTTCGGCGTCGTGAATACCGGCCTGCGCCGCAGCACGCGGATGCCGGTTTCGTGCAGCACGGCATCGTCGCTGCGAATCTGCGCTTTGCCGCGTTCACGTGCGGCGGCCTTGCGCCGCTGCCGGCGTGCGACCGGATCGGGAAGGAAGATCTGTCCTGCGACTGCGTGCAGGCGCCGCTGATCGTCTGCCGGCAGTCGATTCACCAGCGTGCTGTCGGCCGCCAGCTGTTCAAGCACGGTCATCGCCGCGCGTACGCGCTCCAGCAAAGCGAGGTCGTCGATGCCAGCAGCGAGATTTTGTGCAGTCGTAGTCACAACGTGTGATCCATGGTGGGTGAGGCGCAGGCGCGCGTCGCGGGCTGGGTGGCATGCCGTGACTCGCGAGCCGTAACCGGGACAGGGGTCGAATCCGACAGCAGAGTCCGGCTGACGAACTGGACAAGACCCTGAAGTTTACCGGCTCATCGCGGAATCGTGTGGGTGATTCGGGCATCCAGTAGTTGCTGTCACGTCGTCAATCAAGCCATCTTTCGGCTGCGGAAGGTCGGCGGATTCCTGCTCTGACTGTGTGCTGGGGGATTCCCTGATGAAGACGGGCCGTAACCTGCGCGAGTTGTTCTCCTTTCCTGGCTTCGTGTCAGCGGCGACGCTCAAGGGCGTGTGCGGTGATCCGAAGGCGCGGGTCGTGACCTTGCGGCGCCGAAAAAAACGGCGATGTGTTTCCAGCGCGACCTGAATTAGGACACCCAGAATTCGTTTCCGGGATTCCCGAATGGGGACACCCACAATCCGTACGCCAATCCGTCCCGTGTCAACCGAATTGCGCGGCGCGCGTTCGCCTAGGGTGGCGACTGGATCTTCCCGGCGAGGCAACGACGATGACGATGCGCAAAGGCGAGTGGCGGTGGGCTTACCGGTCGTGCCTTGGCCTGGGGGCAGCGGCACTGGTCGCCGCCTCCCCGGCAGGGGCGCTCGGCAGCTTGGGTATTCCCGATACCATTTCAGGGTACCCGACCAACGTTGGTTTCCTGATCATCGGCCACAGCACCAGCGGGCAAGGGCAGTACCCGGCCAAGCTGATCGCCAGTCTGAACGACGCGGCACATGTCGAGGACGCGCGCCACTATGTGCAGTTCAGCGCCATCACGCCGAGCGATGGCGGGATGTTGTGGTCGCTGCTGTCGGTAAGTCCCGGCGACACGCGCTACGAGCGTGTTACTGCTTCAGCCGGCGCCGGCGAGACATCGTCGCCACAATGGTGCGAGAGCGCCGACGCGCAGCGCTGGTCGTGCCGCCGCGCCAAGATCGATCACCTGCTCGACGGCAGTTTTCCGCTGCCGGCAACTGGCACCTGCAACAATTCGTCGATCACCGCAAGCTGCGCGCAGCCCGCTTCGGCACCGTGTACCTGGTACGACCGCACGCTGCCGCTGAATCAGAATCCGGTGACGCAGATGCTGCCGCCGACCGCCTGCTGGCAGCGGATGGACTACCGCATCGCATTGATCCAGGACACGTCCAATCGCAGCTGGCCGATCGACGACTACGATGCCAGTGGTGCGGTGGACGGCAATGACGTCTGGGATTCGACGCGCGTTCCGCGCGCACGGGCCCTGCCCTGCCCGGCGTCCTCAGGTGTCGTCAGCGGTCGGGTGGACTGGAACTGCGATGGCGCGATCGGCGCGGAAGACGGTGTGCTGGCGGTATACGCTGGGTGGTTGCGTAAGCTCTCCGATGAGCTGCTGGACGACGGGCGCTACGGAGCGGCGGCGCTGGATGCCGTGTTGATCACGCAGAAACCCGTCGAGATGGGGCAATGCTCGCTATGGCCCAGTTCCGAAGGACCCATCTGCGCCGGCGACCGCCATGCGTTGCGAACGCCGACGCAGATCGCCTCGACACCGGGTCGTCCCATGGATCACTACTACGTGCCCACCGCGTTCTGGGAGCATCGGGTGATCGAATTCCTGTTCGCCGAGCCGGGGCTCGATCCGCGTATTCTGCCGGCCAGTCCCGGAGACGCTCGCCGAATGTGGAACCGCAGTGCCGCCTGCTATGCGCTGGGCCAGAGCGACACCGACTGGCATATCCCCGCGAAAGTCGCCGGGCGCCCGACGACCATCGCCTCCGACGACAGCGAAATCGATACCGGCGGCGCGGCCACTAGCGCCACCGTCGGCTGCATGGTCGCCGACCATATCCATCACAACGACAACGGCGGCTGGATGATGGCCGACGTCTGGTACCAGGGACTCAGCGGGCCACTCTGGTCGCAGGCGGAAGACCTGATCTTCGCGGATGCCTTCGAATAGGCCTGTGGCCGCCAGAAAACCGGGACGAACGCAGAACAACGCAGCGTGCGTGGGCGCTGACCGTCGTCGTTTACAGCATCCGGCATCAGCGGCAACAGAGCGGCATCAGGACATCCACAACTCGGATTCTTCCAACACCTCCCCCAGAACCGCGCGCTCGCGCGATGGCGCCGCGCTGGCCATTCTGGCCACAAGACCACCGCCCGCTCCCACTTCATTACGCGGGTAGCGGCGGTTGCTATCACTGCGTGCCGATGGATTGGGATGCCGATGGATTGGGACGATGGATTGGGACACCCACAATTCGTGCCGCACGCTGCCGTTCACCACCGCTGCCCAGTCCAGTTGCCCGGTGAGCTACCGCTTCGCACCGGCTGGCGTCGGACCAGTGCGGCAGGTCTTCGGCGTTCTTGCCACTGCCCCCGGCGCTGACCTGCGCCATGTCACCAGGCATTTATAAACAAATAGCACAATTTCACGTTATCTTTTTTACATGGTAGCGTTAACCCAGAATGTACCGCGGGGGATAACCCCCAATCGAACTGAGCTGGCTCCGCTCCCGTAGCATTGCCAGCCACGAGTTTCAGCTGTCGAAGGCGCGCAAGGCGCCCGGTGTGATGACGCCGGCAGAAGCCTTGGTTCGCCATTGACAGTAATTATTGTCAAGGCTACCGTCCGGCGCATGCTCGATATCCACGTCATCGATGATCCGGTGGTCGCCGCGGCAGCCCTGGAGCCCACGCGCAGCCGGCTCCTGTCCGAACTGGCCTCACCCGCCTCGGCAGCATCCCTGGCCGCACGGGTCGGCCTGGCGCGGCAGAAGGTCAACTACCACCTGAAGGCGCTGGAGGCGCATGGGCTGGTGCGGCTGGCCGACGAACGCAAGTGGGGCGGGCTGACGGAACGGTTGCTTGTCGCGACGGCCGCATCGTACGTGGTTTCTCCGAACGCCCTGGGGCCCATCGCCGTTGATCCGAAGCGGGACGTCGACCGGCTGTCCGCGAGTTATCTCATTGCCCTGGGTGCACGGATCATTCGCGACGTGAGCGACCTCGTTCGTCGCGCGCAAAAGGCCAACAAACGCCTGGCCACCCTGGCGGTGGATGCCGAGGTTTGCTTCCGCTCACCGACGGAGCGCGCCGCGTTCAGCAAAGAACTCACCGAAGCCATCGCGACTCTCGTCGCGAAATATCACGACGACACCGCCCCCGGCGGCCGCCCGCATCGCCTGGTGGTCGTGGCGCACCCCCTGCCGCAAACATCCGAGACCAAGGAATCCTCATGAGCGTGAAGCAAGAAGCCAACGGCCGCCGATCGATCCAGACAGAATTCGACGTTCCCGGCACGCCGGAGGACGTCTGGCAGGCCATCGCCACCGGGCCGGGCATTTCGGCGTGGTTCGTGCCGGCAGTGTTCGAGGAGCGCGACGGCACGCCCATCGCCGTGACGTACCAGTTCGGCCCGGGCGCGGAAATCCGTGGCGCGGTGACGGCATGGGATCCGCCGCGGACCTATACGGCCGAGCAGATCGAAGGCTGGGGCGGCGCGCCGCCCATGGCCACCGAATGGAGCGTCGAAGCGCGCGCGGGCGGCCTGTGCCGCGTGCGCATCGTTCACAGCCTGTTTGCCAGCACGGACGCGTGGGACGAGCAGCTGCAGGGCGCCGAGTCCGGGTGGTCGGGGTTCCTGGCGATCCTGCGCATCTACATCGCAAACTTCGCCGGCCAGTCTTCCGCGCTGACTCAGCTGAGGAGTTCCGCGGCCTGCACGGATGCCGAGATCTGGGCAGCGCTGCTGGATGCCACGGGACTGCAAGGCATCCGTGTCGGACAGCACGTCGCGTCGCCGGCAGGCGTCCCGCCATTCAGCGGCATCGTCGAATACGTCACCGGGAGCCCGTACGACGCGCTGATACGGATCGATGAACCTGCGCCGGGTGTTCTGGCCCTCGGCGTCGCCGGCATGCCCGGCGGCCCGAGCATGGTCGGGGTAAACCTGTATTTTTATGACGATCAGGCGGCTGACACACTCGCCCGCGAGGCACCGGTATGGCAGGCGTGGCTGCACGAACGCTTTCCGCTGACGGCTGAACCGGACGATAGCGTGTAAAGCTAAGGACACCAGGTTCGCTTTCTGTATTCTGGAAAACATGCGGGAAGCAAACCTGGCTCCGTTCCGGTGCCGACGCCCTCGACGCGACGACTTCTGGCGCGCGGGATCGCTGGTGTGTTCGGATTTTCTTCGGTCACAGGCAGCCTGTGCTCGCGTGGTTCGAATCAGATCGGAAACACTCGACCTATGATGAACACAGTCTCGCTTCTCATGGCCCTGGTCTTGTGCGGCGGAGGCATCTTCATGTCTGTGCTGTTTGGGCAGCGTGTCCGGCTTCGTGTCGCGATGGCAGGTTGGCCCCGCATCCGAGGAATCGTGCGCGAGCATCAGGTTCACGCCCACCGCAATCTTCACGGGACCGGCCACCATCGGCCGATCGTAGTCGTCGAATGCGCGTCCGCTGGGCGGAAATGGATCGTGCGATGCGATTCGCCGACACGAATCGGGTTTGCTACCAGGCAAACCGCGCTGTCCAGCATGGGCGACTTTGCGATTGGGAGAAGCGTAGAGATCTACATCGATCCAAAGAATCCTCAGCGGGCGTTTCTCGGCCCCCCCGAGATTTCAGCGCTGCTCCTGCTTTCGCTGGGATCGCTTCTTCTGCTGGCCGTGGGCGTAGGCGTCCTGAAAGGAACACGGATGTAGCACGGCGGCATTCGAAGCACTGGTTCACGACACTGCGCGCAAGCCCGGTGTCCCAAGCGAGTAAGCGAAGCCCAACCTGGAATGCGCTGACGGCGCGGCACAGGTCCGGGAGACGGCGGCGAGGCGCGGCCCTCGCCGCCGTCTCAGATCAGTGGCGCAGATCCGAAAGATATGCGGCCCCCTCCGCTGTGAAAACAGCATCGGGCGCCGCAAGGACGGACTTCTCCTCAATTCCTCCATGCGCGGTGCAATCTGGGACGTCATCCTGCGTCCCTGCACCCAGGCAATGTGGCCACGTGGAGCGAGGAGAAGCGCATGCAGTACCGTCATCTGGTTTTCATGCTCATGAACGCGATCGCGATATCGAGCGCGATGGGACAGGCACCGGATCACGGCGGGCGGCGCCCGCCCCCGCCTGCCGACATGGCGCGCGAGCTTGGCCTCGATGCCGCGCAGGCGCCGCAGTTCGTGCAGATCATGGAAGATCAGCGCGCCAAACGCCGCGCGCTGCAGGCACAGGCGGATGCCGACCGCGCAGGGATGCGGCAGCAGATGGACGCATTGCACGAGGAGACCCGCACGCGCCTGCGCAGCGTGCTGAGTGCCGAGCAACTGGCACGGTTCGAGCAGCTTCGGCCCCGACCACCGGGACCGCCGCCGCGCGAACGCCACGGCATGTCAACGGACCGGCGCTGACGCCGGGTTGGCCATTCCGCCGCGCGCATCCGCGCCACGCCAGGCGGCAACGCGGTTCGCGCAACGGCCGCGCGAGTTCAGGCAGTTTCGTCGAATTTGTATCCGATGCCATAAATTGACTGGATCGGATCATAGCCACCGGCTGCGTCGGCAATCTTGCGGCGCAGATTCTTCACATGACTGTCGATGGTGCGGTCGCTGACCACGCGATGGTCGACATAGATCACATCTAGCAACTGGTTGCGCGAGTGCACGCGGCCGGGATGCGCGATCAGCACCTGCAGCAGGCGGAACTCCACCGGCGTCAGCGGAAGCCGCGCGCCGCGCACGCGCGCCTCGAAGCGATCGGGCTGCAGTTCGATCTCGGGCTTGGGCGCGACTGCGCCTTGCCAGAGGTGTGCACGCCGCAACTGCGCGCGTACTCGGGCGACGACCTCGCGCGGGCTGAACGGTTTGCACACATAGTCGTCCGCGCCAAGCTCCAGCCCCAGCAGGCGGTCGATCTCCTCGATCCGCGCGGTCAGCATGATCACCGGAATGGTCGAAAACGCGCGCAGTTCGCGGCAGACGCTGAATCCGTCGAGGCCGGGCAGCATCAGGTCGAGCAGGACCAGGTCCGGCGTGTTCTGCCGAATCCACGCGACCGCGACATCGCCTCGGTCCAGATGATCGACGCTGAATCCGTCGGCGACCAGATAGTCGCGCAGCAGCGCCGCAAGCTTGGGTTCGTCCTCGACGATCAGGATGCGCGCGCCGCTCATGCGGAGATCCCGCGACGCGGCAGGTGCACGGTGATGCGCAATCCGCCCAGCGGCGAACGCGCGGCAACGATGCTGCCCGCATGCGCCGTCACTATACTTTTACATATTGCCAACCCCAACCCGGCGCCACCGCTGCTGCGGCTGCGCGAGGAGTCGCCGCGGAACAGCCGTTCGAACAGACGCGGCAGATCGGCCTCGGCGACGCCCGGCGGCGTGTCGTCGACATGGATCTGCCAGGCTTTCGGCAGGCGCTGTGCCTGCACGCGCACGCGCCCCCCCGCATCGCTGTAGTGCGCGGCGTTCGCGAACAGGTTGTCCCAGAGCTGGGACAGCCGCTGCGCGTCGCCCTCGATGTGCATCGCCTCGTCCGGCAGCTGCAGTTCGAGCTCCAGGCCGCGTTCGCGCAACAGCGCGGCATGGCCCGCGGCCGCTTCACGCAACAGCTCGCCGAGGTCGAGCGTCGCTAGCCGATACGCCAGCGCGCCGACGTCGGCGAGCGCGAGCTGGTACAGATCGTCGATCAGCGCGCCGAGACGCTCGGTCTCCACGCGCAACGATGCGATCGCTGCCGGTGTATACGGACGAATGCCGTCTTCCAGCGCGTGGATCTCGCCACGCAAAATGGCCAGCGGCGTGCGCAGTTCGTGCGAGATATCCGCGATCCATTGCCGCCGCGCCTGACTCGCCTGTTCCAGTGCCAGCGCCAGGCGATTGAAATCGTGCGCGAGTGCGCCGATTTCACCGCCACCGGCCGCCACGCGCGCGGTGAAGTCGCCGGCGGCGAGCCGCCGCGCACCCTCGGTGACCTTCTGCAACGGGCTCAGTACGCGCGCGCCGAGCGCAACCGACGCCAGCAGCGCGAGCACCAGTGCGACACCGCCGGCACCGGCGGCGATCCAGGTCTGGTGCCGCACGAACGTGACATCCTCCTCGCCGCGCAAGCGCGGAAGCGGCGTCAGCTTCAGATGACCGACGACTCGTCCGTCGACGTCGATCGGCACGTCGAAGTCGGCGTGTTCGAGCACGCCGCCACCACCCACGTGCCTGCCCTGGAGATCCAGCAGGATCAGGCGCGCCGGCAAATCCATGCCACCCGGCCGGCGCGGCGGCGGGCGGTCCGCAGGCGACAGCGGGCGAACCGGACGACGCAGCAGGACATCGTCCTGCGGCGTGGGCCGCTCTTCTGCGCGCGGCGGCGAATCAGCGGCGCGTGGTGGTGGGACTTCTTCGCCGGGAGGCCTGTCGTCGTCGCCCGGCATAACGCCTTCGCGTTCCAGGCCAGCGCCGACCAGCGCCAGCCAGACGCGTGGACGCTGTCGAAGCGCATCCCAGCTGCCGACGTCGCGGTAGTGTCGGGCAAGTACTCCCGCGACCGCCGTCGCACGTTGCCGGTCCAGGGCACTCAGATAATCGACCAGGCCGCGCCGGAAGGCCTGCTGCTGCACCAGCAGCACACCACCCAGCGCCGCAACGACAAGGAGGGCGTTGAGCAGGAACAGCTGATGCCAGAGTCGTAGGCGCACGTCCGCACAGTAATGGCAGATGCCGCGGCGCGAAACCCGGCCGGCCCAAGTTCCGCGATTTCTTCACGATTCCGCAGGACCCGGCAATCTCCACAGTATCTGCGCATTCCCTTCCATTTCGCAGCCCAGTGTCCGCAGCAGACGAATCGGGCGGAGTGAAGACATGGGGATGCGCACGAAGTACGGGCTGCTGGTGTTGGTGTTGGTGCTGGCGATGGCGGCGGACACGGCGATGGCGCAAAACCGGGTCGTCGGCTGGGAAAGCGCGCAGGTCCACCCGCTGGAACTGACGCCCGACGGCAGCCGCCTGCTCGCGGTCAACACGGCCGACCAGCGCCTGGAGGTATTCAGCGTGGCCGCCGACGACGGAAGCCTGACTCCGCTGGCGTCGATCACGGTCGGCATCGAGCCCGTCAGCGTGCGCGCACGCGGCAACGCCGAGGCCTGGGTCGTCAACGCCCTGTCGGACAACATCAGCGTGGTCGATCTGGCAACCCTGCGCGTGACCCGCACCCTCGACGTGGGCGATGAACCCGGCGATGTGGTTTTCGCCGGTAATCCACAACGCGCCTTTGTCAGCATCGCCGAAGCGAACCAGGTCAAACGCTACGACCCGGCCGACCTCAGCGCCGCGCCGACCATCGTGGCATTGCAGGGACGGCGACCGCGTGCGCTGGCGCTGGCACCGGACGGAAGCCAGGTCCATGTCGCGTTCTTCGAATCCGGCAACGCCACGAGCATCGTGGATATTCCCACCGTGTCCAATCCGGCCGGCCCCTACGCCGGCCGGAACCCGCCGCCGAACAGCGGCGCGGCCTTCGATCCGCCGCAACTGGCCGCCAATGGCACGGCCCCGCGCGTCGCCCAGATCGTGCGCCGCAACGCGGCCGGTCAGTGGCTGGACGACAACAACCGCAACTGGTCGAACCTCGTCGGCTGGAACGTGCTCGACCACGACATTGCCACGATCGCTACAGACAGCCTCGCCGTGAGCTACACCGATCGCCTGATGACGACCGTGATGGCGCTCGGCGTGAAACCCGATGGTCGCGTGGCCGCCGTCGGCACCGAGGCACTTAACCAGATGCGCTTCGAACCCAAGGTGCAAAGCATCTTCGTGCGCGTACAGATCGGCTCGTTCGATCCGGCCAACGCGGCGCTGACCCAGGTCGCCGACCTCAACCCGCATCTGGACTACACGCTTCGCAGCGCGCCGGCCGAAGTGCGCGAACAATCGCTCGGCGACCCGCGCGGCATCGTATGGCACCCGTCTGACGGGCGCGCGTTCGTCTCTGGCATGGGCTCGAACAACGTCATCGTGACCGACGCCTCGGGCGCGCGCTCGGCGCGCATCGATGTCGGCCAGGGTCCGACCGGGCTTGCGTTGAACGCGAGTGGCTCGCGCCTGTACGTGCTCAATCGCTTCGATGCGACGATCTCGCGCATCGACACGGCCGCACCGGGCGAGGTCGGCCGCACCGCGTTCTTCGATCCCACACCCGAGGCGATCCGGCAGGGCCGGCCACTGCTGTACGACACGCACGCGAACAGCGGCCTGGGCCAGATCGCCTGCGCCAGTTGCCACGTCGACGCAAAATCCGACTTCCTCGCCTGGGATCTGGGCGATCCGCAGGGCGCGCTCAAGGCGGTCAACCTGACCTGCCTGCCGGGACAGAGCTGCGGGGTTTGGCATCCGATGAAGGGACCGATGCTGACCCAGAGCCTGCAGGGCATCGTCGACGCCGGCGCCATGCACTGGCGCGGCGACCGGGAAAACGTGTCGGCGTTCTCGCACGCGTTCGTCGGCTTGCAAGGCCGCGACAGCGAGCCGAGCGCTGCGGACATGGGCAAGCTGCAGAACTTCCTCGCTCTCGTGGCCTATCCGCCGAATCCCAATCACGCAGCCGACGGCAGCCTGCCGGCCAGCGTTGCCGTCACCGGGGGCAACGGCAACCCGGCCAACGGCAGGAACATCTTCCAGAACCAGCCTACGCTCGGCGGCGGTCCCTGCACGGTCTGCCATGCGTTGCCGCTGGGCACCCGGAATATCGTCGATAATCCACAATTACCTTTGGCGCCACAGCCGATGAAGGCGGTGCAGCTGCGTGGACTGTGGGACAAGGTCGGCTGGTCCAAGACCAGCCAGACCAATCTGCGCGGCTTCGGTTTCAACAGCGATTCCGAATTCGACTCGCTCAGCGCGCTGTTGCAGGTGGGCTTCAACTTCGGGCCGCCGGCGACGGCGGCACAGGCGCGCCGCGACGTCGAGGCCTTCATGCTGACGTTCGACACGGAAACGTTCGCTACGGTCGGCAGGCAGATCACGTTCAACGGCGCCAACAACGCCGATCCCGCGCTGACCGCGCGCTTGAACGTCTACCTCGCCCAGGCCGACGCCGGATCGGTCGGAGTGATTGCGCACAGTGCAACCCGCGGCTACGTGTATGCGACCCAGGCGATCATGCTGACCGATCGGGAGAACGCGCCGACGACACCGGCCGCGTTGCGCGCCGCTGCCACCGCTGCCGAACCGGTCACCTTCACCGTGGTGCCGAGCGGCACGCACTACCGCATGGGCGTGGATCGCGACGGCGACGGCTACTTCGATCGCGACGAGCGCGACCACGCGGCGCAGCCGGACGATGCCAGCTCGACGCCCACCGGGTTCTGCCGCGCTGACTTCAATGCAGATCACCTTCTCGACGCGACCGATCTCGCCGCATTCACTACGGCGTACAACGCAGGCAGCGTGCGCGCCAACTACGACCATTCACTGTCGGCAAACGGACTGCCGACGATCACGTCGGCCGATCTGGCAAGGTACCAGAGTGACTACAACGCAGGCTGCCCGCTGGTAGACCGGCTGTTCGTCAGCACGTTTGAGTAGGCCCGCAGCCCGAATTCCCGCGCGCCCGATCCATGCCGTTGCGACCGAAAAGCGTCGCGCGGCATCCTTGGCCGAAACCTCGCGAGTATCGTGCCGATGAGTGGTCGCTCCCTGTCTGGACTCCTGCTGTTCCTGCTGCTGTTGCCCTGGCGTGTCGTCGCGTCGGAGGCGGCGCCGACACGCGTGATCGTGCTGGGCGTTGATCACTCCACTCAGCTGGTTGCGCGCGGTGACCAGCCCGCCGCGCTGGAAGCTTTTCTCGATCGCGCCAAACCCGACGCGATCTGCGTGGAGCGCACGCCGGACGCGTTCGCTCGCAACGACTTCCACGAGTTCACCTACGAAGTGCAGGGTGTCGTGCTGCCGTACGCGCGGCGTACCGGTGTCGAACTGTGCCCGGTCGACTGGGAACCGTCCCGCGAAGACCAGTTGCTGGGCTTCGGCATCGACCTGGACGCGATACCCGAAGCGCGTCCGGCGCAGGGATTCCACCAGTTCCTGTCGTTTCCGCAGGCTGCGACGCTGCAGCGCGGGCTGCTGCACGCGGACAATCCCGACAACGTCGCCAAAGTGACGCAATGGGCGGCGCAGCCCGCCGCAACGACAGCCAACGACCTGCCGCGCCGCCTTTATCTGTACCGGACGTTCATGCAGGCCAAGCGTCTGGCGCAGGCGGCCAAGGCGCATCCCGCCGGCACTGTCCTGCTCGTCGTCGGCGAATTCCACAAGCGCGACATCGAGGCGATTCTCGCCAGCGATCCTGCGATCGTGCTCGTCCAGCCCTCCGCCATCGGCGAACCCGACGCCGACGAAGTGCGCAATCATCAGCGGCGCGAGTACCGGCTTGCGATCGCCACGTTCAATCTGCTCGGTGTGCAGGCAAAAACCGGCAATGTGGACTTCGCGTGGCTGCGCGAGGAGATCACGCAACTGCAGGCCGAAGACGACACGCCGGAAGTGCAGTTGCTGGCGACCCGCCTCGATCTGCTGGAAGGCCGCATCGACGCGCGCCAGGCCATTGCCCGCTACGAGCGCATCGCCCGGATGGACAGCGACCCGGCATTCACCTGGAATGGGGTCAAGGACCGCGCGCGCGTCGACTCGTATTTCGATCCGTTTGGCAATCTCGGCGTGCGCCGGCGCGCCTTGATCGAATCGGCGCGGGAATGGTACCGCTCGGGCAAATCGGCCAAGGGCGATGCGCTGCTGGCACCTGTCCTCAAGGACCTTACGGCGCGCCAGCGCGCGCAGGTGGAGAATTACTGGCGGCGTGAGTTGGCGACGTGATGACGATCGTTTTCACGTCGTGTGCTCTGAGAAGCCCGCCAGCTCGGCCCTGTACAGTCTCCGGTGGAAACCCGCAATCGGAGGCGCTCCTCAAGCGATCTTCGCGAGAACATCGGCGCCCTTCATGCGCCGGACTTCGATGACATGACGAGCGATGTCCGGGACCGAATGCTCGACGACGATCTCGACCACTTCCTTGATCGGCGCGCCATTGGGTCGAACGGGATAGTCGGCGATCGACTGGAACACGCCAGCTCCTCGGCGATGGGGCATAGGCCAGGTGTTTCCGGAATTCATCGGGCAAAGGCGCACCCGCTGCGCATGCTGGCGGACCAGAGTTTCCGATTCGACGGTCAGGACATCATGTTCCTTGTGCCGATAGTCGCGAGCATTCAACAGCGTCAGGAGGCGGTGCTCCTGTGCCCAGAAGAACACCTTCGAGTTGATCAGCGCATACCATTCAGCGGGCGATGTGCCATCGCTGAGCGCACGCTCAAGGCGTTCCGGCGGCATCGGCTTTTGATCGCGGAGGACAATGCGATCTGCCCCGCCCTGCGATACAGCCATCATCGTCGTGCGCTGCCGCGTCTCATACGCCGCACGCGCGGCACCGGTTACCGCGAACAGGTCAAGCGTCGCCGAGGTGGAAAGCAGGCCGCGCCGGCGGATGCTATCCCACGTACCTTGCTCGGCCATGTGGTAGATGCGCGGGTACCGGGTGATGAGTTGCTCAATGTTCATCGGTCTATTTCCTGATTCGTTGCACGCGGCGCGAGCTCAGATGGGTGTCCCGAATTCCTCCCGAATTCCTACAAGTGAGATCAGAGCGCTGCCCAATTCCGACGTCGAATCCTGGCCAACCTGTTGAGTGCCCGCATCTTCCGATCCAAATAGCGTTGTGCTGCCTCCAGTAGTTCACGCAGCTCCGAAATCTTCACTGTCATGGACTACCCCAACGACGACGCAGGCTCACCTTCTGCGTTCCAGAAAACACGCGGAAAGTGAACCTGCCGCCCTGCCCGGTCAGGGCGCGAGCGCGCCTGACCGGTGCCGCACTACCACGAAGCCTCAGCGACGCACCGGTGCGACAAACAGCGTCGATGGATCGCTGGTGATTTTCTGCAACGAAAGACCGGTGCTACCGGCGGTCGCGGGAGTGGACTGGTTGCCGCTGTTGCCGCCGGCGCCTCCGGAAGCGCCACCGCCACCGCCCCAGCCGGTGTTCGGGCTTGTGTTGGTGCCAATGCCGGCGGCACCGCCGGCGACGTTGATCGTGCCAGCGGTGATCGACGGCGCGAGCAGGTTGACGACGCCGCCGCCACCGCCGCCGGACGCGGCGCTGCCGGTCGCGATGTTCAGTGCATCGGCACCCTTGCCGCCGTTGGCGCGGATCGTGCCGCTGTTGGCGATCGACGTTTTCGACGCCAGGATGATGACGCCGCCGCCACCGCCGCCACCGCCGCTGCTGGCCGACGCAATGACGGGCGTACCCAGCGCACCGTCGGCGACGATCGAGCCAGTGGCCGCAATCGTGATCGAGCCCGACGCGACGATGACGACAGTGCCGCCGCCGCCCGCCGGTGTCGAGGTGTTGTTGGCCCGGTACGGCCCTACGGCGCCGCCGACGGGGCCGGGCAGGACGACAAGACGAGCGAACAACGGATTCGTCGCCGTTCCGCCGAGCGCCAGGCTGTTGTTGCCGAGTCCGGCTTCCGAGTTGGCGATGCCGATGCCGGCCAACGCATTCTTCGCGACCGCGATCTGGCCATTGATGACGACATTGCCCGTTGCCCGGATGACGAGACCGCTGGGCACGGTCAGCGTGCCGTTGACGGTGAGGTTGGTGAACTGCAGCGTGCTCGCGGGCGGCGAGCTGGTCCAGTCGACCGTGGCAAAGGTGCCGGCGCCGTCGGAACCGTCGCCGTAGAGATTCGCCATGCCGGCCGCGCCCTGCGGTCCTTGGGGTCCTTGGGGTCCCTGCGCTCCCTGTGCGCCTTGCGCTCCCTGCGGCCCCGTCGCGCCGGCCGCGCCGGTATTGCCGGTCGCTCCCGCGGATCCCTGGGGCCCGGTCGCACCCTGCGGCCCCGCCACACCTTGCGGACCTTGCGGACCTTGCGCCCCGGTCGCGCCGACAGGTCCCTGCGGTCCGGTCGGCCCGGCCGCACCCTGCGCACCCGCTGCCCCCGTGCCACCGGTCGCTCCCGCGGGTCCGGTTGCGCCCTGTGGCCCTGCAACGCCTTGCGCGCCCTGCGGGCCGGTGACGCCGATGGGTCCCTGCGGTCCTGTCGAACCCTGCGCACCGGCTGCACCGGTGACACCTTGCGCGCCTTGCGGGCCGGTCACGCCGATCGGCCCCTGCGTTCCGGTCGGACCGATAGCGCCCTGCGCACCCGTTGCGCCCGTGACGCCCTGCGCACCGGCGGGGCCGGTTGCGCCGGTAGGCCCGGGATTCAGCGAGTACTGTGCGACCGGCGTCGCCGCTATCGGCTGGCGGCCGGCGAGGATTTCCTGGTTCGCGATCGTGGTGCCGACCTTGATCTCGAGCCAATACTGCGTGCCGTTGAACACCGCACCGAAATCGAGGTCGGTCGTGAACAGGCCGTCGACGACCGCGATCGACTGCTGGATCGGCGTACTACCGACGACCTGCAGGCCGCCGGTTGCGGCGTCGTAGAGCGTGAATGTGAAGACGTAAGTGCCGTTGGCGAGGCCGCCGCTCGCGTTGAGCCGGCCCTGGTAGGTGAACGCGGACGACTGCGGCGCCAACGGCGCGGCGAGAACATCGTGCGATGCACAGCAGAACAGCGCCGCGGCGAGCAGCGCGGACAGATGACGTTTCTTCATGGTCAGCACGCCTCCAGGCCGCTGAAGAACAGCTGGTCGGGATGTTCGACGGCGACTGCAGGCCAGAAACCTGCATTCACCGAAAACGTCGCTGCGCTCGAATAGCCCGGTGCGGACTGGCCGACGCTGCCGTTCAACCGGTAGCAGGCATTGCGCAGTGAACCGCCGCCAGCGCTGATGCGATGAATGTCGATGCTGTAGGTCGGAGTGCCGGCAAGGCCGTCCGACGATGACGAAACGATCAGCGCCATTGCGAGCGCGACGAGCGCAAATGCGCCGGGGCGCGATCGGGACCGATCGCGCGTAGTCTGGATATTCATCGAATGCCCCCTGTGGATGCGACGACGGAGACTACACGGGGGCTATCAACTTAGACACCCGCATCCGGGTTCTTCGATACCACGTAGGTAATCCGTCGCACGCGTAAGGCGATGCATCGGGTGCGGGCCTTCTGGCCCGCACTCGCCACCACCGTGTACCGAAAGCGAAACGCAGCGGCGGCAGCTATCACCGCGGGTATTGCACGACCGACCGTCGAGGCAAGTGTCGGCGTCAGAACCGTGCTGCTGCGTCAGCGGTCCGCTTCCCACCCGTCCGCGAAGATGCGGTCGTCGGGCCAGGTGTCGTAGACATGGACGACGCCACGGTCCTCCACTTCATCAGGCGGCGTGCCTTCGTACTGTGCACCCACCGCGATCCAGCGCCGGCCGAAATCCAGCGCGGCGCCGAAGCTGTCGCCCGGTGAGCCGTCGGTGGGCGTGAAGTGATCCTGCTCAGTCCACCCGCCGGCGGAATCGTTGAAGCGGTAGACCGCTCCGTTGCGGTCGGGCGCGGGGATATTGCCCGAACCCGGGTGGCGCGCGATCAGCGCACGGCCGTCACGCAGGCGTACGCGGTAGCCGAAATGATCGCCGTCGTCGCTTCCGGTGCTGACGCCGACGCCGTCGGACGCGATCAGGCGCGCCTGCTGCGTCCAGGTCGTGCCCGTGCGCGTGAACACATAGGCGGCGCCGCGATTGGGCGACGTGCCGACATCGGCCAGGCGCGCGCCGATCAGCGCGGTGTCGCCGTCGAGGTCGACCGAGAAGCCGAAGATATCCGCCGCGGCGCCGTCGCCCGCGACCAGCCGCGCCTGCTGCGACCAGATCCCCGCCGAGTCGCGCGTGTATACGTAGGCGGCGCCCTGGTCGTCGTTGCTACCGATCGTGCGGAAATGGGCGCCGACCAGCATGGTGTCGCCGTCGATCGCAATGGCGTTGCCGAACTGGGTATGCGACACCGGATCACCCGGGGTCAGCCGCGCCTGCAACTGCCACTGGTCCTGCGGCGTGCGCGTGAATACATAGGCTGCGCCGGTGCGTGCGTTTTCCGTCGGCGCGCCAGCGACCACGGTATCGCCGTCCAGCGCCACGCTGTTGCCGAACAGGTGACAACCCCAGGGCGGGTCGATGCAGGAGGGGATGGGATCCGACGGCCCCAGCCGGGCCTTCTGCTGCCAGATTCCGGTGATGGCGTCGCGGTCGAAGACATACAGTGCGCCGATGATCTGGGCACCGATGCTGTGCACTTCGCGCGACGCACCGGCGACCAGCCGATTGCCCTGCAGCGCGACGGTGCCGAACCAGGCCTCGGCGACGGGGACATCCGGCGAGACGGCGGCAGCGTGTTGCCAGCTACCGCCCTGGTATTCGAATACGTGGACGGTGCCCGCACGGGCCAGGCCACCGACGGTGACGAACGGCGCGCCGACCGCCAGCCGCGCACCCGAGAGCGCGAGGGAATTGCCGAACAGCGAACCGGATTCCTGCTGCGGCGCCGTCAGCAGCACGGGCGCATCCGATAGGCCGCCGGCCACCGCCCCCGTCATCGCACCGAAACAAAAAAACAAAGATATCCCTACACCTCTGAAGTCCATGCACATGTTCATTCCTCGCTACCGATGGCGACAACGCCACACTACTGTTGTCGCATCGCACGAGTTCTCTCACGCGGATCGAACAGGAGCCGCTACTTCACGGAAGCACAAGCCGCAGCGCCGCGGCAATTGGCTGGGCACCGGGCCCACCGGTTCGATCCGCAACAACTGCGCGCCCGGCCGCACGAAAGCGACAGCCACTACCGCCACAGGCACCCGCATGCGCAACGCACAGCGATCCTCAAACGGGCGGCGCATGGCATTCCAGCGCCTCTCCATGTTCTGCCGGAATCGTCCCGGCGCTTCCGGGTGTCCTGAATTCCCTTCCTGAATTCCCTTGAATTTCCGGGTGCCCTGAATTTCCGCCCGAATTCGTTCCTGATTTTCCGGCGCCCGCGAGCGGGTCAGCGCAGACTGAGCTCGGCATGCAGAAACGCGCGCGCGAAGTTCCAGTCCCGGGTGATGGTGCGCCGGTTCAAGCCGAGGTGTTCCGCGGTCTGTTCGGCGGAAAGACCGGCGAAATAGCGCAATTCGACAACCTTCGCGGCACGCACGTCGCAGATGGCGAGTTTGTCGAGCGCATCGTTCAAAGCCACTACGTCCAAGGCGAGCTCGTACGCGGCCGACTCGTGGTGTTCCGGCACGGTCACGCGGATCCAGTCACCGCCGGACTTCTGCGCCAAGCGGTGCCGGGCGCGATCGACCAGGATGTTGCGCATCGCACCGGCGGCATAGGCGAAAAAATTCCGCGGCCCGCCCAGCGCCAGCATTTCCTGGCGCGACATCCGCTCGTACAGCTCGTGGACGAGTTCCGTGGCACCGAGCGTGACGCCCTGATCGCGCGAGATCTGCCGGCTTGCGATCGACTTCAGCCGGTCATAGACCTGCTGGAAGACCGCGTCCTCGCTCGGAGGTACCGCCGGATGTTCGACCGACGCAGCGCCGGGCGGAAAATTCAACGCTGTCGACATAAGGGTCAGCGTGGCATGGCGCGCGATGCAGACGCAACCCGGACCGGCCATTGCAGTCGCTATCGCAACGTTTTTGTAACATCCGATATTACTACTTATGTATACGCCAGCCGTTGTGGCCCCGACTGCAGCGGACGTGGAGTGAACACGGCATTCCGGCCTCTAGACGCCGGCGCCCCAGGGATGCCCGCCTGGTTTCGTGACCGCCCGAGGCTGCTCGTCCGCAAGCAGGACGCCGCCTTGCTGCGCTGACCGTGCCGACCTCACGCCGCATGTCCCGGATTTCCGTGAAACCGCGTCCCCGGGATCAGCGCAGATCGACCACGGCGAATTTCGATGCGGCACACGGCAATGTTGCTCCCGCTCCACACATCGACGCCGGCCATTGTCGCGGCGACGACCAGAAGCCGAGCCACGGCACGCGAGACGTCCACTCCGCGGCGCCGGGCAATAGCGTCGCGGGAACCAGGTCTAACGACGCGGATTCGGGGGCCGCCGCCGCGGAACGCTCTACGCGAGCGCACGCACCGCGTGCGCTTCTCACGCGGACGACCGAACGAAAGCGTGTCGGCCTCTCCACCCACAGTTCTTCCGATAGCCTCCAAAGGAATGTTTCATGTCTCAGAGAAATACAGCTTCGCTCAATCGCAGCGCCACAGACCGGCGAGTACGCCTGCTCGCCTGCACACTGCTGGCTGCACTTTGCAACCCGGCGAGTGCGATCGATCCGGTCCCGACACCGGAACCCAATGACTGCATCGAAGACGTGACTGCCACGCTGTCGGCCTCGCCGCCGGAAGTACAGCTCGGCAACTCGTCCACGGTCTCCTGGCAAGTGAACTATCCGTCGTATTGCCCCGTCAGCGTGCGATTCGGGACCAGCCTTATCGACGAGCGACTGGTGACCCGCACCGGATCGCAGGTCGTGACGCCGACCAACATTCCGGGAAAGAGCTGGTACCTGCGCGCTTCGTACCAAGGCCAAGAGAGAACGCTGGCGTGGGTCACGGTGCGTGCAACGGGGCTGCCGCTACCGAGCGAATCAACCGTCCACATCAGCGGCAGTTCGGCGTTGTGGCGTGATCTGCTCAAGCGCGCATTGGAGGCCGGTGGCAAGACCGTCATCCTTGCCCCGGACGTGGATATGGACATGACCGGAATGACCGTACAGATCGCCGCGAATACCACGCTCACCAGCAATCCCACGCCGGGCCTGCCAAATCCCGTACGCAATGCCAGCCATCTCGGACCGCGGCTATGGACGCGCGACCGCCCCAAGCCGCTGCTGCTCGTACGCTGCTACGAGCCCGCGCTCGCCGACGCGAACGTGCGCCTGGAGGGATTCCGGCTACAGGGTCCGCATTGGAATTCGGAATCGGGCGACGACAACCTCGAGCGCGGCATCATGGTCCAGTCGTGCCGGAATGTGGAAATAAGCAATATGGAAATTTCCGGCTGGAGCGGGCAAGGCGTCTACGTCGCCAACGCGCTGGGCACCATCACCAGCACCGATCACGTCAGGGTGCACGACAACTTCTTCCACCACAACCAGCACGTCGGCGGCAACGGCTACGGCGTGGTGTCCAAGGACGGCGCACACGTTCTGATCGAACGCAACCTGTTCGACCACAACCGCCATGCCATTGCCGCCGGTGGTGGATACGACCCGGGTAGCTGGTATACCGCACGCCACAATCTGGTGCTCAAGGGGGGCGGCTACCATGACTCCTACCCCGTCTACGGCACCTGGTGGACCCACCAGTTCGACGTGCACGGCACCACCGACTGTGGTCCCCTGTTCTTCAATGCGGGCCTGAGCTGCGGCGAAGCGGGCGTCTACTACGAGTACACTGACAACGCATTCCAGTACACCCGCGGCAACGCAATCAAGATCCGCGGCAACCCGCTGGTCAGTCCACGTGCACTGCGCAATGTGTTCGCGCACGACGATCAGGGTGACGCCATCGCGCAGAACGGGTGGAACTATCAGAGCGCGATCACCACGCCATTGATAAAGCAGGACAATCGCTTCGGCGTGAATACGTTTGCCCAGTACGGGGTCTGCGATTTCGACGGCAACGGCGTTGACGATCTTTTCCTCGCGACCGGTGCGAACTGGTGGTGGTCCAGCGGCGGAAAAATGCAATGGACCTACCTCAAGGCCGCGACCGAGCGTCTCGACAGGGTCGGCCTCGGCGACTTCGACGGCGACGGCAAGTGCGACGTGGTGACCGGAAATCCAGTGCAGATCTCGCGCGGCGGCCGTGGCGACTGGGAAGTCATCCCCGAGGCCGCGGGCATGGACTTTGCGAGCCTGCGCTTCGGCGATTTCAACGGCGATGGCCGCAGCGACTTCTTTCGCCGCGACGCCGCGGGCAGCTGGTTCATCCTGTCGCCCGGCGTGTATCCGTGGACCGAGATCAATAATTCCGTCGTTCCGTTGAGCGGCCTGCGCTTCGGCCATTTCAACGGCGATCGCATCGTCGACGTGATTGCGGTCAGCGGCGGCAAGTGGTCGGTTTCCTACGGCGGACGGACCGGCTGGCAGCAGCTCAATCGCGTTCGCGGCGAATCGCTCGACGGCATTTTGATCGGCGATGTCAACGGCAACGGTCGGGACGACATGGTGCGCTATCGCTGGATGCGCAATCAGTCGCCGATTCCCGGCGGCGTGCCCGGAGGCGACATGGGCATCTGGGAAGTGACCTATGACGGCAACGGCACCAACTGGATTCGGCTGAATACCTATACGGCACCGACGAACGCGTTCGCGCCTACCAGCATGCCCGGATTCATCGGCCGCTTCGGCGGCACGCAACAGGCGGCCAAGCTGCTGACGATCCCGGATTCGGATCGCTTCGGACATGCGCTCGATCCGTTGACCGGCCAGTTCCAGGTGCACAGCCTCTACGCCTACTGATATCTGGCGTCATTCCACCAGCGAAGGACCGGCGCAGGGATGCGCCGGTTCTTTCTTTCATGGAACGTAGAAGGTCAGGACACCGATGATCCGGACCCGTCTGTAGGGCGGCGACCCGGGTCTTGTGCATCTGGCTTCGAAGACCTGCTGCATGAATCGAGGGCTCGAGCGCAAGGGGAGTTCAAGGTGAAAGCGGGACCGCGGCTGTTTCACCGAGTCGGTAGCGGTCTGGTCACGCACACGCCTCGCGATCACTGAAGTCCGTTGCGGAAAATGAAGTCGCTGCCGTACAGCACCTCGACGGCGCCCCGATCGGCGAAACCCTCGATGTCGTAGTACGGCACGCCGATCGCGAGATCGCGACGGCCGTCGTCGTTGAAATCGCCACCGGCCATCGCCGCACCGAAGAGATCGACCGTGACCGGCGGTCCGATCGCAAGACCCGCACTGCGCGTGAAGCGCTGCGCCCGGGACGGCTCGAGTCCGGATGAGGAACCCGGAATCACGTTGACCGAGCCCGCCTTGATCAAGCCACCCACGGTGTCGAAACTCGCGCCGATCGCGAGGCTGCCACGTCCCGGGAAGATATTGAACGGGTCGTCGTTGAAGCGTCCGGCCGCGAGCGAGACGCCGAAGCGCTCATCACCGACGACGTTTCCGGGCAGCGAGGCCGGCGTGATGCGCTGGTCGCCATCGGTCTGCAGCCCCGTCGCCGCCGAGCCGTACAGCACATGCACCGCATCGTCGCCCGTCGCGATCGCGAGGTCGGACGAAGATCCCGAGTCGAACGCACCGGATGCCAGGGTGCGACCGAATCCCATGTTGTCGGCGCAGGTCCCTTGCACACCGAGCACGCCCGGCCGGAACTGACGCGTGCCGGTGTTCACGATGCCGCTGGCGCTGCCGAGCATCATGACCACGGCGCCCGACGAATCCGTGCCGTTCGGACACCGTGCACGGGGCGCGCCGATGGCGAGGTCAGCGTAGCCGTCCTCGTTGAAATCGCCACTCGCGAGCGTGGCGCCGTAGAGTTCGACGATCGTCGGCGGCACCGTGAGCCCGTCGCTGTTGCGCGTGATGAGCTGGTCGCGCGCCCCTGTGATGCCGGCCGATGAACCGTAGGCAATCAGTACCGCGCCGGCGTCCTGGACGCTGCCCACGTCCTCGCCGTCCGCACCCACCGCGAGATCGGCGTAGCCATCGTTGTCGAAGTCGCCGACGGCCAGCGACGAGCCCAGCGCATCACCGCTCTCGGCGACGCCCAAGTAGCCGTTCGAGCCCTGCTCGATCGTGGTCTGTATCACCCAGTTGCCGCCGGTGTAGCGCAGCACGAGCACGCGCCCGGCGTTGCCGGCGGTGCCGTCGAACTCCTCGTCGCCGATGACCAGTTCGTCGTCGCTGTCGTTGTCGAAGTCGCCGGCGGCGAGCACGGGCCTGAACAGCTGGGACGAAAGGGGAACTACCGTCTCGGTGAACCGGCTGGCGGGCAACACGCCGCCCACGCTCCATTCCCTGCCCAGGAACACGCGTACCTCGCTGGCTGCCTGCGCAGCGACCGCCAGATCGCGGACTCCGTCGTCGTTGAAGTCCCCGGCCGCCATCGCCGTGCCGAAATTCACCGACGTCGCCGGCGCCGGGTTGATCAGGACGGTGTCGTCGACCGGGCCCAGTCGATACACCGATGCGGTAGCCAGCGTCGGGACCGCGCCAGACAACGCCAGGAACAGGCTCCAGCACAGGTTCGTCGTGGTAATCCGTTTCATCGAAGCATCCCCAGTCAAAGACAATCGTCGTTCACGGCAGATCGCGGCTACGGGGGCCAGGAAGCCTCATCTCAGTCCTGGTCGTGCGATTCGAACACGGCCCGCAACTGGCCCCTCTGGTCGCGTTCCCGCGTTCCGTCGGGCAATGGGTTCATCGAGAGAAATCGTCATGTCGCGTCTTGCCGCTTGCCTGGTCGTATCGCTGCTGCCCTTCAGTACCGCGCGCGCCGACTACGCGCTGGGGCCGATCGGCAACACGACCCTGAACAACACGATCTCCGGCACCACCCAATACGGCTACGGAACGACCAGCGGCGATGTCGACGGCGACGGCGTCGACGACCTGATCGTCGCCCCGAACGGCGGCACCGCGTTGCGCATCCTGCGCGGCGTCGACTGGGACGTCGGCACGACCGGCAGTCCTATCAAGTTCTTCGCCAGCACGTTCCAGCCCGGCGTCGGTTTTCGCGCCAACACCCTCACCACCGGGGACTTCGACGGCGACGGCCGCGACGAGATCGCGTTCGGCAATCCGTCGTACAGCGCGTCGTTCCCGTCCGGCGGTCGTGCCTATGTCGCGCGCCGCGACAACGCCGGCGCGTGGGATGTGGTCACCACGATCCAGCAGGGCAACAACGGCTATCCCGGTGTGCACGAGGCCGGCGACGGCTTCGGCAATGCACTCGCCGCCGGCGATTTCGACAACGACGGCTACGACGATCTCGCGATCGGCGCACTCGGCGAAGCGGTCGGCACGGTCGACGAGGCCGGTGCCGTGATGATCGAGTACGGCACCGCCGCCGGTATCACGTCGGCGCGCGGCACACTCGTCACACGCAACAGCGACGGCCTCACCTTCGATCCGCTCGAAGGCGACCGCTTCGGCCATGCGCTCGCCAGTGGCGACTTCGACGCCGACGGCTACGACGATCTCGCGATAGGCACGACGGGCGCGCGCTGTACCGACGGTACGACCAAGAGCGGCGCGGTCATCATCATGTACGGCAGCGCCGGCGGCATCGTGACAACCCGCTCACGCATCTTCCGGCCCGGTGTCGGCGGGATGCTCGGCAGCTGCACGGGTGGAACGCTGTTCGGCATAGAACTTCGGGCCGCGCCGTTCGACGGCGGTCTGACCTCGGACCTGGCAATCGGCACGTTGGCCAATGCGGTGCACGTCGTCTACGCGGGCGACTCCGGCGGCCTCGCGACCGCCGGCAATCAGCGCTTCACGCCGGCGGACGTCCCCGGTACATCCGCGAATTCGCGCTTCGGCTCGAAGCTCGGATCGGGTCGCCTGCGCCGCAGCACGACCGGCCTCGTCTTCGGCCGCACCAGCCTGGTCATCGGCGCACCCGACGACACGGTGGACGGACTCAGCGGAGCCGGCTCAGTGGCGATCCTGCACGCGGCCGGCAGCGGGCTGACCTCGAACGGCGCCGAGCGCTGGATACGCAGCGCCAGACGCGACATAGGCGCGCCCGCGATCGACGACGGCTACGGCGGTTCGCTGACGACCGGCGACTACAACGACGACGGCGCCACGGACCTGGCGATCGGCGTGCCGTACTTCGACGACGGCGCCGCCGCCGACGACGGCGCGGTCGAGGTGCTGTACGGCAGCGAGTTGATTTTCCGCGATGGTTTTCAACCGTAGCGACGCTGAGCAGAACGAAAGGTTGAACCTGACTCCACTCGTTCGTTCGCCATCCGCGCCCAGTTGAAATATCCGGCGTGACTTGGCTGTGACGACTTCCGCGCGATTACCCACGCGCGGAACCGCCGTGTCGTCGACATCCCCCGCTCATCGCCCCGTCGACCCAGTCAACCTGACTCCGCTTGTTGCACTTTCGCGTGGGCAACCTGATCGCGCTGTTCCTGTTCGAATTACCATCGCGCGATCAGCCCGCAGGGGGCATAGGGGGATCCATGACGACAGCACTGCAGGAACGGCCCGGCAACGAGCCGGCGATGACGTCCGCCGAATGGCCGGCCGCACTCACCGCCTTGCTCGCTCCGGCCGCCGGTGCCGATGGGCAACTGACCGAGGCTGTCTCGCTGGCGGATATCGCGCGGTTTATCGCCGATGGCGAGCCGGTTGGCTTGCCGGCCACGCTGGGCCATCACGCCGCACTGTCGAAGCTGCTGCTCGACAACAGTGCCAACACCTGGCCACGCCACCTGGAAGCGGCCTATGCGCAGGTCGGGGCCGTCGACCCGGCGCTGATGGTTCGCTGGGGCGAGATCGTCGCCGCCACGCTGGAAAACCCGCATTACTGGCGGGGCGCGCTGCAGGTGCCGCCGCGCGCGCGCTGGGCCGAAGCGCTGCTGCACCAGATGATCGGCTGGGCGCGTCTCTGGCCCGAGCGGCCGCTGTACCCGCACGTGACCTCGGCCATGTTCGAAAACGCGCTCGCCGCCGATGGCCTGCCGCCGTCCACGCTGGTGGTCGCCGCGTTCGCGACGCCGCTGGAGCATCACCGCCAGACCGAAGGCTGCGCCCGCTCGGTCGGTGCGCTGTGCGATTTCGGCGCAGCCTTGCTGCGCTATGCGGATCTCGTCCTGCCGCACCTCGCACCGGCCGATGCGGCCCAGCGCGTGCATGTGCTCACGCTGCTGGCTCCCTTGACCGCCGAAACCCTGAAGCCCTTTGCCGCGCCGCTGGCCGAACTGGCGTGCGCATCGAGCAAGCAGGTGAGCAGCCTGGCACAAAGCCTGGCCTGGCGGGTCATCGACGATGCCCTGCCCGTTCTGCGCGCGATTGCGCGCAGCGCGAAGCCTGACCAGCGCCTGCAGTCGCTGCGCTTCCTCGACGATATCGCGCGCCGGCGCAACGATGCGGGATTGCGCGACTATGCGCGTGATACCGCGCGCGCCGACAAGGCCGCATCCATACAACAGCTGCTGGCGGAATGGGATGTGCGGGAAGCCGCAGCGCAAGGCCCCGTCAACGCCTATACCGTTCCCGTCATCACGTGGACCGTACCGGGCAGTGCGGGGCTCGACGCGCTGTTGGACGATTTCTGGCGTGAAGTCGACGACGCCGTCGAAACGGCCAATGCGCGTGTCGTGAACGAGAACCATCGCGCGCCGGTGATCACGGCGCAGACGCGCCAGCAGCTGCGCGATTATCTCGCGGCGGCGGAGCCAGCCCCGACCACGTATTTCACGCTGCACCACAGTGCCGAGAAAGCCGCCTCCACCGCGCTGGAACGGCTTGCGGGCCGTGATGGCGCATCGCTGGTGCTGCTGCTCAAGCTGTGTCACTTCCTGGGGCTGCTGGTCAATCCGTCGGGCTGGCTGAGGTACCAGGCGACGGGGGCGGTCGAGACGTTGCGCCGCAAGACCGGCCAGCCGGCCATGCTGGAATACGCGCTCGCGCTGACTGCCATGGGCCTGCCCACGGACAAGCTGCTGTATGCGTTCGGCGGCGTGCGCGAGCGCATTCGACCCGGCGACCGCAGTGCCGAGGATCTGTGGCCGTTCTTCGCGCACTATCTGAACGCGGTGTCGCACGAGCTGAAGTGGAAAGTGCAGAACCACCCGACCACGGATCACAGCGCGCGCTTCCGCGCGCTGGGGCTGTTGCCGCAGGTGCCGCCGGAGCTGGCCGCGTGGCTGCTCGAGGTGGCGCTGACCGGCCCGAAGATGCAGCGCGGCCCCGCGCGCGATGCGCTGGCCCGGCTGCCGCAGCGTGACGGCCATATCATCGCGGCGCTGTCCGACGGCAAGGCGGATGTACGCGCCGCGGCCGCGGCGTGGATACGCGACCTGGGACTGGAAGCCGCGGTGCCCGCGCTGGAAAAAGCCGCGAAGGCGGAAAAGCAGGACGCGGCCAAGGGGGCGTTGCTGGAAACACTGATCGCCCTGGGCCGCAGCACCGCGCCGTTCGTCGATCGCAAGGCCCTGGCCAAGGAAGCGGAGAAGGCCTGGACCAAGGGCACCGGCAAGGATCTCGAGTGGTTCGACTGGGATGCGTTGCCGCAGATCACCTGGGCGGATACGGCGCAGGCAGTCGACCCGGTGCTCATTCGCGGCATGGTCGTCCAGGCGGTCAAGCAGAAGACGCCGGAACCGCATGCCCTGCTGCGGCAATATTGCGCGATGTTCGAGCCGCGTAGCCGCGAGGTACTTGGCCAGCACCTGCTCGAGGCCTGGATCGGCGAGGACACCCGGCCGATCAGCGGGGAACTCGCCCGGCGTTCCGCGCAGAAAAGCGCACGGGATACGCACCAGTTCATGGCGCAGTACCCGCAGTACAACGCCAACAATCCGCGAAAAAACTATACTGTTGAACAGTTATACTACGCGCTGCTGCCAAAGTACCTCAAGCAGCCCGAGGGAACCGCGATTGCCAGCAAGGGCATCCTCGCGCTGGCCGCAGCCTGCGCGGGCGAGCGTGCCGTGCCGGTCGTCGCGCGCTATCTGAAGGACCACTACGGCACGCGCGCCGCGCACTGCAAGGCACTGGTCGCGATGCTCGCGTGGATCCCGCATCCGACGGCCGTGCAGATGTTGCTCGCGGTCGGCAATCGTTTCCGCACCAAGGGCATCCAGGAAGAGGCGGCACACCAGGTCGAGGCACTGGCCGAGCGCAGGGGCTGGACGGTGGCCGAACTGGCCGACCGCACGATTCCGGCGGCGGGCTTCGACGAAACCGGCACGTTGACCCTGAGCTACGGCGATCGCGCCTTTGTCGCGCGACTGCTGCCGGACTTCACGATCCAGCTACAGGACGAGAACGGCAAGAAGCTCGCCGCCCTGCCCGACCCGCGCAAGGACGACGACGAAGTCCTCGCCAAGGAATCGAAGAAGAGCTGGTCGGACGCGAAAAAGACGCTCAAGACAACGCTGGCGCAGCAGACCGACCGCTTCCACGAAGCGCTTTGCACGCAGCGCGAATGGCCGTTCGAGGACTGGAACCGCTATCTGCTGCAGCATCCGATCGCGCGCCATCTGGTGGAGTCCCTGGTATGGGCCGTGGTCGACGGCGGCGAGGTCCGGGCAACCTTCCGCCCACTCGGAGACGGCTCACTCACGGATGTCGACGACAATCCGATAACCGTCGCCGATACCGCAAAGGTGCGCATTGCGCACGAATTCACTGTGCAGGCGGAACTGGCCGCGCTCTGGCAGCGGCATCTGAGCGACTACAAGGTCATGCCGCTGTTCCCGCTGTTCGGCCGCGGCGTCTACCGCCTGCCGGCCGAGCGGCAACACGCCCCGGAACTGAAGGATTTCGAGGGCTATGTATTGCCCAACTTCACCCTGCGCAGCCGCGCGCAGAAACTGGGCTATGCGCGGGCGAGCAACGGCGAAAGCTGGTTCAGCGAGTACTGCAGGACGTTCCGTGCGCTCGGCATCACCGCGGTGATCGAATTCACGGGCAGCACCTTCCCGGAAGAAAACAAGCCGGTCGCGCTGCTCAGCCTGAAGTTCGTGCGGGTCGAAGCGGACCACCAGGAAAGCCTCACGTTGGGCGAGGTTCCCGGTCTGCTGCTGTCGGAGTGCTACCAGGATCTGCGTCAGCTCGCCGCCGAGAGCAAAGGCTTCGATCCGGAATGGGCGGAGAAATGCCGGGTGTGAAGCATCCTGCTGTGCACGATCGCAGGCACGCCGGTCGACGCGCAGCTCCTGCTTGGCCATCGCCGGCGTGCAGCCACCCGGCGTCAGCCTGCTCGGCCTGGTCTTGATGCAGAGCAGATCCCGCTCCGCCTGTGAGCGCTGCCGCAATGGCATTCCGCCACCGGCGACGGAGACAGGAGAGCCCCCGTATCGTCTTTCGTGAGTATCATCGACGTATGCTTCAACACCCACGTTCATGGCGCCGCCATCCACGCGCCGCCCCACTTTCCCTATCCGACACGGACGGGTCCCGCGACACGAGGACCACCCCGCTGTGAAGACCGGAGGCCCCGCCCGCAAACGCATGCCCCCTGCCGACGACGAGGACGCCGTGAAATTCTGCAGTACCTGCGCGTTCTCCAGTGCGTGCCTTTCGCAAGGGTTCGACAAGTCGCAGCTCAGCGAGCTGCACGTGCTGGTGATGCATGTTGGCCCATTCGCGCCGGGCGAACACATCTTTCGTGAAGGCGATCCGTTCAATGCGATAGCGGCGGTCCGTGCCGGCACCGTCAAGACCTATGTCGTCGACAGCCACGGGCGCGAACAGGTGCAGGGTTTTTTCTTGCCCGGCGAAGTGATCGGCCTGAATGCGATTCACGCCGCGCGCTATCCGGCCAACGCGATCGCGCTCGACACGGTGACGCTGTGCCGCTTCTCGTTCCCGCAGATGTCGCTGCTTGCCACACGACTGCCGGGATTGCAGCAACACCTGTTTCGGCTGCTGAGTCACGACATCGGCAAGGCCTCCTTGCTGGCCGGCGATTTCACGGCCGACGAACGCATGGCGGCTTTTCTCATCGCGTTGTCGCGACGCTACGCCGCCCGGGGGTATTCGGGCAGCCACTTCAACCTGACCATGGCCCGCACGGACATCGCCAACTACCTGCGCCTCGCCTCGGAGACAGTCAGTCGTGTTCTGCGTCGGTTCCAGGACGAAGGACTGCTATGCATCGAGCGCCGCGAGGTTCAGCTGCTCGACCGGATGCGGCTGGAACAGATGGCCCGCGTGGTGCTGCGCGACTGAATACGCGGCCGTGCTTCGTCCCCTACCGATCGTCCCGCCCGCCCGCTTGCCGATGCAACGCCGCTTGACCTAGGTCAGAGCCAAACCAGCCCCGTCGCCGCAGAGTCAGTGCGAATTGTCCGGAGGCTTTCATGAGCAATACTCGCAAGCTTTGGCTGGTGCTGGCCACGTTGCTCGTGGTTTCGTTCTCGGTGCTTCTCTGGGCCGGCGGCGAGATCTTCAGGGCCGCCCCGCCCATGCCTGAAAAAGTCGTCACCACCGGCGGCGATGTCCTGTATTCACGCAGCGACATCGAGACCGGCCGCCAGGTCTGGCAGTCGATAGGCGGCATGCAGCTGGGCTCCATCTGGGGTCACGGCGGCTACGTCGCACCGGACTGGAGTGCCGACTGGCTGCATCGCGAGGCCATGGCGATGCTCGACGGATGGGCTCGCCGCGAAGGTGCTGCCACCTACGACTCACTGGGTGCGGAACAACAGGCGAGCCTGCGTGGCCGCCTGCGCAGCGCGATGCGTACCAATACCTACGACCGGCAGACGGGGACGATCACGGTGTCGGTCGAGCGCGCCGAGGCGATGTCGAATGTCGCCGCCCACTATGTCAGCCTCTTCGGCAACGATCCGGCCACCGCTTCGCTGCGCGAGGCGTATGCCATGCGCAACGACACCGTCGATACGCTCGAGCACCGGCGCGCACTGACGGGATTCTTCTGGTGGACGGCGTGGGCCGCGGGCACGGAGCGCCTGCCGGATGAAGGGCTGTCGCTTGCCGTGGAACGCACCGGCACCGCGTCCAGGCGCGTCACCTATACCAACAACTGGCCGGCCGAACCGCTGATCGAGAACACTCCGCCGCCAGCGCTGTGGGTGTGGTCGGCATTCAGCGTGCTTTTCCTGCTCGCCGGCATCGCCGCGCTGGGCTGGCATCACGCGGTGAGCCATGGGCGGGGCGAAAAACCGCATGCACTTCCGACATCGGATCCGTTTGCCGACGTGCGCATCACGCCGTCGATGCGTGCGTCCGCCAAATATTTCTGGCTCGTACTCGCGCTGTTCCTCGTGCAAATCCTGCTGGGCGCGGTGACGGCGCACTATCAGGTCGAAGGCCAGGACGCCTACGGTTTCGCTTTGTCGCAGTATTTGCCGTACTCGCTCTCGCGCACATGGCATACCCAGCTGGCGGTGCTGTGGATTGCCGTCGCGTGGCTGGGAACCGGCCTCTACATTGCACCGGCACTGTCAGGCCATGAACCGCGGTTTCAACGCATCGGTGTCAATTTCCTGTTCATCAGTCTGCTGATCATCGTGGTCGGTTCGTTCACCGGGCAATGGTTCGCCGTGATGCAGAAGCTGGGGCTCGAGCACAACTTCTGGTTCGGTCATCAGGGTTGGGAATATGCCGACATGGGGCGTTTCTGGCAGTGGTACCTGTTCATTGGCCTGGGACTTTGGCTGTCGCTGGTGGGCCGCGCACTGTGGCCGGTGTTGCGTGGTCCGCAAACCGACACCCAGTCGATCATTGGCCTGATGTTCCTTTCGACGGTCGCCATCGGCCTGTTCTTTGGCGCGGCGCTCATGTGGGGCGAGCACACGCATATCTCCGAGGTCGAGTACTGGCGCTGGTGGCTGGTGCACCTGTGGGTCGAAGGTTTCTTCGAGGTGTTCGCCACCGCGGTGATGGCGCTGATCTTCACCCGGCTGGGCCTCGTGCCCGCATCCACGGCGACGGTCGCCGTTCTGTTCGCCACCATCATTTTCATGGCCGGCGGCGTGCTCGGCACTTTGCACCATCTCTACTTCGTCGGCACACCCATCGCCGTGGTGGCGCTGGGCGCGAGCTTCAGTGCCCTGGAAGTCGTGCCGCTGGCCTATATCGGATTCGAGGCCTATCACACCTGGAAACTCGGGCAATCCACGCCGTGGATGGAACGCTACCGCTGGCCCATCCTGTTCTTCATCGCGGTGTCGTTCTGGAACTTGATCGGTGCCGGCCTGTTCGGCTTCCTGATCAATCCACCTCTGTCGCTTTACTACATGCAGGGCCTCAACCTCACGCCGTTGCACGGTCATACCGCATTGTTCGGCGTCTACGGCATGCTCGGCATTGCGCTGGCGCTGTTCTGCCTGCGCGGCCTGCGTGGACAGATGCACTGGAATACGCGAGCGCTGAAACTCGCGTTCTGGGCGCTCAACATCGGTCTGGCGCTGATGGCATTGCTCACCCTGCTGCCTATCGGCACGATGCAGTTGCTGGCGGCAATCGAGCACGGCTACGCCTATTCGCGGTCGGCCGAGTTCATGCAACGACCGATCATCGATCTGCTGGTGTGGATGCGCGTACCGGGCGATACCGTATTCAGCATAGGCGCCGTCGCGCTCGCCTGGTTCGTGCTCAGGCTCTGGGTGGCGCCGCGGCGCGAAACCTTGCCGCCGGCCGACAGCGAGCACGAATAATGCAGCCAGCGGTCGGCAGGCTCCCGTCATGATCGAGTTCTATCCGCAGATAAAGTCGGTCCATGTCCTTGCAGTGATGGCCAGCGGCGGGCTCTTCCTGCTGCGCGGCGTGCTGGCGCAGAGCGGTCATGGTGCATGGGCGCGCTACGCGCCCGTGCGCTACCTGAGCTATGCCATCGATACCGTGCTGCTGACGGCAGCACTGATGCTCGTCACCTTGCTGCCGTCGGCAGTGTTCGGCAACGGCTGGCTCGCCGCCAAACTGGGACTGCTCGTGGTCTACATCGCTCTGGGTATGGTGGCGTTGCGCGAGGCATCGCCTCCCCGGCGCCGCTCGCTGTGCTTCGTCGCGGCGCTGGCGGCGTATGGATTGATGGTCTCGATTGCGCGTGCGCACCATCCACTCGGGGTCTTCCTGTACTGGGTTTCCTGACTGCTGCAATGCAGGTGGCGCCTGACCTGGGTCAAGGCATGAGCAGCGCATCCAGGCGACCCTGAGAACATGGACATCCTGCGCAATTCATCGACCTATCTACCCTCCGTCGGTCAGCTGGCGGCGGCACCGCATCGACTGTTGTTTCTGGTCGGCGCCCTGAATGTGCTGGCGGCCATGGCATGGTGGGCGGTGTGGCTGGTCGACGCGCGTTGGAACGTCTTCGGATTTGCGCCTCCGCCTGTTCATCCGGGCTGGGCGCATGCATTCGTGATGCAGTACCAGGTATTGCCGCCTTTCATTTTTGGTTTCCTGCTGACCGTATTTCCGCGCTGGATGTCGCTGACGGAACTCACCCGCTGGCACTATCTGCCGGTCGGTGCCGGTCTGCTCAGTGGTCAGCTGGCATTTCTCACCGGCCTCGCAGGTTTCCCGGTGCTGATCCATACCGGCGTGATCGCCACGCTGGCCGGCTGGCTGGCGGCGTTGGCCATACTGATGCACCTGCTATGGCAGGACCGGGGCCGAACCTGGCATGCCGTCTCCTGCGTGCTGGCACTGACGCTGGGCCTGGCCGGTCTGGGACTGTTCGTGTTCTACCTGCACAGCGGTGATGCACGCCTGCTGTTCGCTTCGATCAAGATCGGCAGCTTTGGCCTGCTGCTGCCGATCTACGTCACTGTCGCGCACCGCATGTTTCCCTTCTTCGCGGGCAACCTGTGCGTGGGATACGTGGTCTGGCGACCGCTGTGGTTTCTGGGCGCGTTCTGGGCACTGGCCCTGGCGCATCTGGCGCTGGAACTGCGGCATGCGTATGCGTGGCTGTGGCTCGCCGATGTTCCCTTGCTGGCGCTGTGCAGCCTGTGGCTGTGGCGCACATGGCCACGCGGCAATATTCCTCCACTTTTGCGCGTATTGTTCCTGGGCTACGCGTGGCTGCCGCTGGCGCTGGCGCTCTACGCGTTGCAAAGCATCCGATACCTGCTGGACGGCCACTTCATCCTGGGCCGCGGACCCGCGCATGCGCTGTTCATCGGCTTCTTCGGCAGCCTGCTCGTCGCCATGGTGACCCGCGTCACGCAAGGGCATTCAGGACGACCTCTCGAGCTGGGGCGTGTGGCCGCGTTCGCTTTCGTCCTCATCCAGGTGGTTGCTGCGGTGCGCGTCGCCGCCGAAGTCCTACCCGATGCGCCCTTATGGCAGGCACTCGCGGCCGCCGGTTGGGTGATCGCGTTCCTGCCATGGGTGTTACGCTCCGCCTGGATCTACCTGACACCGCGCTCCGACGGGCGGGCCGGTTGAGCACGCCAATCCAGCAACCCCGCCAGCGACCTGCGCGACCGGCGTGGGCCGTTCTATCCATGCGCACTGCCGATCGGTTCGAATTCGACAATACGGCGCAGCGACCTGTGCTCCGCGCCGACCTCGGCCCAAATTTTTCTTCCGCAGCAACTGCGCACCGCTTGAGCTGGATCAAGGCAGATTTCCGCACCTGTGCCGAAGCTGTACCAAACGTCATCTGTTGCAGATAGAGGAAAATGTCATGAATGCGATCTTTCCCGTCTTCACGCTCCTGCTGTGCGGAATGTTCACGCTGGCCGGATGTTCCCGCGGAACCTCTGCTGAGCCGCCCACGCCGGGCAACGCATCCGCTGTGGCGGGTGCCGCTGCGGATACCGGCGGGTCCCGCAAAGGTGATTTCGGCCCACCGCAAGGAGAGCCGATCAAAGCCGTCCTGACTTCCCCGCCCAACGTACCGCCGCCGACGGGCCGCTCCGCGCCGGCCAAGGTCATCGTGGAACTGGAAGTCATCGAAAAGGAACTGCCGATCGCCGAGGGAACCACGTATACATTCTGGACATTCGGCGGCACCGTTCCCGGCAGTTTCATCC
>NZ_JAVTWC010000038.1:0-88683 GCF_032229445.1 Tahibacter sp. | reverse complement strand
GCAGCCGGCGCAGCGAGGCGATGGTAGCGGCGCCGAAAACGAGGGCTGCCAGGTTGTAGATCAGGGGCGCATGGACATTCGAAAACAGCGTGGCGAACCAGGCGACCAGCCGTTGCGCTACCACCAGATAGCCAGCGCAGGGCTGGAACAACGGCGGCAACGAGCGATCGTACTGCTGCGCGAAGAAGATGACGCCGTCCTCGGCCCAGAACTGCGGCAGCGTCAGCGCGTCGGGCGCGCGCAGCGCGAGCACGACGGCGGCGAGGCTGAAGGCCAGCAGGAAGCCGGGAATCTCTGCGTCTTCGTTGGCTCGCGCGAATGTCGTGGCGGGTAGTGGGCGAGCCGTCATGTACGCTCCAGCACGATGTGCGCATAGCGCGGATCGCAATAGCTTTCACGCACGGCATCGGCGAACGGTGTCTGGGTCACGCCGAACACGGCCTGCGTATCGACGCCGGTGAACTCATCGCCGGCGGTCAGCGCATCGAGCTGTGCTGCGGTGAACGGCGGTCGGCTGCTGAACAGCGCATAGGTCTTGAGCAGCGTCTTGAAAACCCCGTACGGGATATGCACGACCGGCGTGCGCAGTCCCTTTGCGCGCCTGATCGTGTGGATGATGTCGACATAGTCGATGCGCGTGTCGCCGCAGATATCGTAGATCGCGCCGGGTGGCTGGGTCTCGATGCATTTGACGATGCAGCGGCAGAAATCGCGCTCGTACAGCGGCTGGCGCATGTAGCGGCCATGGCCCGGAATCGGAAACACCGGCACCTTCGCCATGAAGCGCGACAGCCAGCCCAGGTGCTTGGGATCGAACCAGCCGAACATCAGCGTCGGCCGCAGCACGCAGTGGGGAAGGCCGCTGTCGACGACGAGCTTTTCCTGCGCCTTCTTGGTGTTGGTGTAGTCGTCGACGGCGACCGAATTGACGACCGAGGAACTGATGTGCACGAGGTACGGCACGGCGTGCTGGCGGCAGGCATCCAGCACCTGCCGCGTCGCCTGCTCGTTGTTGCGCACGAATTCGTCGGGGAACTTGCCGGTGATCTGCGCGTGCAGCTGCACCACACAGGCCGCGCCGGAGAAACTGCCGCTCCAGGTGCCGGGCTCGGCGAGGTCGGCCTCGATGGTCTGCACATCCGGATGCAGCTCGCGCAGGATCGCAAGATTGTGCGCGTGCTTGTCGATGGCGACGAGATTGGAATAGCCCTGCGCCTTCAGCTCGACGAAGAGGTTCTGGCCGACGAGTCCGGCGGCGCCGGTCAGCACGAGCTTGTCGGTTTTCGCCGGCGTCACAGCTTCACCCGCTTGAACACGAACTCCGGCACGTTGCGGATGATCAGCATGATCAGGCTCCAGAACCATGGCAGGTAGACCACGCTGCGGCCCTTTTCGATGGCCTTGACGATGCCTTGCGCGATGGCGTCGGGCTTGGCCCAGAGCGCGCCCTTCGGAAAATCTTTCGTCATCGGCGTATCGACGAAACCGGGCTTGATCGTCAGCACGTTGACGCCGGATTTCTGCAGGCGTTGGCGCAGCCCGGAAAGAAACGCGCTGACGGCGGCCTTGGCCGAGCCGTAGACGTAGTTCGACATGCGGCCGCGGTCGCCGGCGACGGAGGAGATCACGGCGATGCTGCCAAAACCCTGCTCGGCGAAGCGGTTCGCGATCGGTGTCAGCAAGGCCATGACGCTGAGCGCGTTGATGTCGTATTCGCGCCGCAGCGCATCGACCGACGCTTCGCATTCGGCCTGGTCCGACAGCGTGCCGTGCGCGATCAGAACGGTGTCGAGTCCGCCGAGTTCGCGCTCGGCCAGCGCGATCACGTCGGCGTGGGCGGCGTAGTCGGTGACCTCGAGCGTCGCCGTTGCCGTGCGCACGGCGCCGCGTACGCCCAGGTCCGCCGCGATCGTCGCGAGCCGCGCCGCGTCGCGCCCGACCAGACACAACGCGTCGCCGCGCGCGGCGAACAGTCGGGCGGTGGCTTCGGCGATGGCCGAGGTCGCGCCGACGATGAGGATTCTGCGCATGGTCTACTCCGTTACGCGGCGCCAGAAGCCCGAGGAAAACCGCGGGTCCAGGTAGGGCTGCAGCGTGGTCCAGGCCGGGAAATAGTCACGGAAGCGCGCTCCGGCGAGGCGCGCGTCCTTTGCGGCGTAGACCGCGCCGCCCGCGGCCGCGACCACGTCGTCCAGCGCATCGAGCAGCGCGAACGTGGCCGGACCGTCGTTGGGGAAGTCCAGCGCCAGGGTGGCGCCGGGCCGCGGGAACGAGAGGATACCAGCGGACCGGCGTTCACCGAATACCTTGAGCACGGCGAGAAACGAGCCGCTGCCGCTGGCGGCGATGCGCGCGAGCAGTTCGGTCAGCGCGGCTTCCGCCTGTGTAGGTGGCAGTACGCATTGGTACTGCAGAAAACCACGCGGACCGTAGAGGCGGTTCCAGCCGCCGATCGCGTCGAGCGGGTAGAAGTACGGCTCGTAGTGGGTCAGCGCATGCTGCACGCGGCCGCGCAGGCGGTGGTAGTACAACGCGTTGAAGGCGCGCAGGCTCAGGCTGTTGATCAGCGACAACGGCGGCGTCAGAGGAACCGCGAGGCGGCGCTTCGACGGCCGCGGCCCGTCGCCGGCCGGCGCATGGTTGGCGCGTATGAAATGGCCGCGACCGGCGGCGCTGCCGCGCGCGGCGCAGTCGATCCAGGCCACGGTGTATGCGTAGTCGCGTTCGGAGGCTGCGGACAGCGCGAAGAATTCCGCCAGGCTCCCGAAGCGGTGGGTCTCACTGTTGAGCCACGGGCCGCGCACGCGCTGCAGGCGCAGTTCGGCCCACGTGATCAGGCCGGTAAGGCCGAGGCCGGCGACGGTCGCGGCGAACCAGTCGGCGTTTTCCGTCGCGCTGCACCAGCGCCGGCTGCCGTCGCTGCGCAGCAGCTCGAAGCCGTTGACGTGCTCGCTGAAGCAGCCGGCGACGTGATGATTCTTTCCGTGCACGTCATTGGCGATCGCGCCGCCGACGGTGACATATTTGGTTCCCGGCGTGACCGGCAGGAACCAGCCCTGGCTCACGACGAGGTCGAGGATCTCGCCGAGCAGCACGCCGGCCTCGCAGCGCAGGACGCCCCGCTCCGCGTCGAACGCGATGAAGCGGTCCAGTCCGCGCGTGCACAGCAGCGTACCGCCGTCGTTGAGGCAGGAATCGCCGTAGCTGCGGCCGTTGCCGTGGGGCAACGCAGTGCCGTCGAATGGCGGCAACGCCGCGTCACGATCGCGCACCGTGAGGAGGCGCTGCACGCGTGGCTGCGGATAACGGCCCCACGAAGTGCCTGTCATGCTCAGATCGCCCCGGCGACGACGATCGCGCAGAGCGCCAGGATCACTCGGCTGACGCGGTCGACCAGGGCGAACACGACCGGATCGTCGTGCATCTGGCCGCGATGTGCGATCAGCCAGACCCGGCTGATCCAGTACAGCAGCAGGGGGCACAGCAGCCACAGCACCTGCTGGTTGCGATACAGCGCCTCGCTCGCGGTGCTGTTGATGTACAGCGCGAGCACCAGCACGCTCATGTAGCCGCTGGCACCGCCGAGCGACTGGATCAGCGGGATGTCCTCGACCGAATAGCCGCGGCCGCTCGCCTCGGCCTTGCCGCTGCCGAGCAGGCTGCGCAGCTCCGTATAGCGCTTGAGCATCGCCAGGCTCAGGAACAGGAACATCGAGAACGCGAGCAGCCAGAACGACAGGCCGCCGCCGATCACCACGGCGCCGCCGATGATGCGCACGGTATACAGGGCGGCCAGGATCACCACGTCGAGCATGACGATGCGTTTGAGGCGCAGCGAGTAGGCCAGGGTCAGCCCGTAATAGCACGCGAGCACGCCGGCGAACGGCAGCGAGATCCACAGCGCCAGCGCGAGTCCGGCCAGCGCGAGCAGCGGCGCGGCCAGCAGTCCCTGCCACAGCGGCAGCGTGCCGGCGGCGAATGGTCGCAGGCGCTTGCGCGGGTGGCGCCGGTCGGCGTCGAGGTCGAGCAAGTCGTTGAGCAGGTAGACGCCGGAAGCACACAGACCGAAGGCGAGGAACGCGAGCACGCAGTGCAGCGTCGTCGTGGTTTCCAGCACCCGGTGCGAGGTGAACAAGGGCAGAAAGACCAGCAGGTTCTTGAGCCACTGGTGCAGGCGCAGCGCCTTGAGCCAGGTGCGCAGGCCGCCACGCGACGGCTCGAACACGCGTTCCACTTCGCAGCATTCGCTGGCGGCGCGGGCCAGGCCGCTGTCGGCGTTGACCACGACCGCCCGGCGCGCATGTTTCCAGATGTGCAGATCGCGGTATTCGTTGCCGGCGTAGTCGAAGCCGCGTTCGCCGTAGCGTTCGCGCAGGGCTTCGCCCTTGTGGCGACCGGCGAGGTTGCGTTCGCCGTCGCTGGCCATCACCGCGTCGAACAGGCCCAGATGGTCGGCCACGCCGCGCGCGAGCGCGGCATCGGAGGCGGTGCAGAGCACCTGCGGCCGCTGGCCCTGTTGTTCCCGCAGCCACTCCACGACGCGTTCGTCATAGGGCAGCGTGGCCGGATCGACCTCGGCGCGCCGCGCTATCTCGCGCTTGAGATGTGCCCGACCGCGCGCGAGCCAGAGCGCGAACGCGAACAGATAAAACGGGTTGCGCCGCAACAGGCTCAGGGCCGACTCGAACAGCAGGTCCGAGCGGATCAGGGTGCCGTCGAGATCGACGCAAAGCGGAATCGGTTGGGCAGACATCCACGAACTCTGGGTATCGATGATCGGCGCCGGCAGGCGCCGGTGGCAAAGCAGCGCAGTTTACACCGCCCGCCCACGGCAGGCCGGCATTGGGGGATTGTCGCGTCCGCCTCGTCTCCCATCGCGTGGACGCGGCGTGTACGGCGAAGCCACCGTCCATCAGCAAAACCGTCACAGCACCGCACGGAAATTGCCCAACGCCCCGAACTGCGAACCCGTGGACAGTTTACCCACCGCCACCCCATTAGCCTCGGCGCCGCATTTCGAACGTCCAGAAAGCCAAAACTGAGTATCCGGTGGCTCTTGCTTCTGGAGCCCCCTTTAGTAAAGGGGGCGGCCAAACGCGTAGCGTTTGGCCAGGGTTGTGGAGATCTGGTGGTCGGCCCAAGTGCCAAGGCGCTGCAGTGTTCGAAGGAGTTTCCGGAAGGGCAGGGTGCTCTGGTCAGGACGACCGCGCGGGCCCGATGCGTCCCCCCTGTCGCATCGGGCTCGATCTTTCCGTGCAGGTCCGCTAGCGCATTGCCCGCACACGCGCTTCTCCGGTAGGGTCGGCGTTTTATCCACCCTCGCCGCGGGATCCGCATGAGCCACGTCTCCGATACCGCCGCCGGATCCGCTCCGCGCGGACTCGCCCTGCATACGCGCATCCTGATCGGCTTTCTGGTCGGCATCGTCGCCGGCGTGCTGTGCTATGCCTTTGCCGGCAGCGACAGCGTCTGGCTCGCCAACACGGTCACCTACGTCACCCAGCCCATCGGCCAGATCTTCCTGCGCCTGCTGCTGATGCTGGTGATCCCGCTGCTGTTCTCGGCGTTGGTACTCGGCGTGGCCGAGATGGGCGATCTGCGTTCGCTCGGCCGCGTGGGCTGGAAAACGCTGGTCTATACGGTCTTCGTGTCCGGCATTGCCGTAATCATCGGCCTCGTTCTGGTCAACCTGCTGCAGCCCGGCATCGGCCTCGATGAGACGACGCGCGCGACCTTGCTCGCCGACAGCGCCGACAAGGCCAAGAGCATCACCGCGCAGGCGGCCCCGCCGTCGGGCATCGACATGGTCGTGCAGATCGTGCCCGACAACATCATTCGCGCCGCCTCGGGCGGCGACATGATCGGCATCATGTTCTTCGCTCTGATGTTCGGCATCGCCATGGTGCTGACGCCCACACCCGGCGTCGCGCGCGTCAAGGAATTCATCCAGGGCATCTACGACATCTCGATGACGCTGATCGACCGCGTCATCCGGCTCGCGCCGTATGCGGTGGCCTGCCTGCTGTTCACCCTGACCGCGAAGCTCGGCTGGCAGGTGCTGTTCCTGCTCGGCAAGTACGTCGGCGTGGTCCTGCTCGCGCTGGCGATCCACCAGTTCGTGGTCTATTCCGCGATCGTGAAGGTTTTCGGCGGCATGAGTCCGTTGCGCTTCTTCCGCAGCGTCGAGGAAGCCATGCTGACCGCGTTCTCGACCGCGTCGTCGTCGGCGACCTTGCCGACCTCGCTCAAGGTCGCCGAGGAAAACCTGCGCCTGCCGCCGCGCATCGCGCGTTTCGTGCTGACTGTGGGGGCGACCGCGAACCAGAACGGCACGGCGCTGTTCGAAGGCGTAACCGTGCTGTTCCTCGCGCAGTTCTTCGGCGTCGAGCTCACGATCGCCCAGCAGTTCGTCGTGCTCGGTGTCTGCATCCTCGGCGGCGTCGGCACCGCCGGCGTGCCGGCCGGTTCCATCCCGGTGATCATGATGATCCTCGCCATGGTCAACGTGCCGCCCGAAGGCATCGGCCTGATTCTCGGCGTCAACCACTTGCTCGACATGTCGCGCACGACGCTCAACGTGACCGGCGATCTCGTCGCCACCGTCGTGGTCTCGCGCGGCGAGCCGGAGTCGCCGCCGCCCGGCTGATGCGCACGGTGGAAGTAACCGCCGGCAGCGCGCCAGAGCGCTTGCTCTCCATCGCGTGGATGGGAAAACCAGGGTATAGGGAAGGGAATGGTGCTCGGCATATCGGTGCTGATACTCGCTGCTGCCACGGCTTCGAATCCTCGTGAGGTCGTTTCGATCCGTTGCGCCATGGCTGTCGCAAGAGTGGTCGCTTATCGGCGTTCGATGAATCAAGCGGTCGGCGAGCAGGAGGCTGCTTCGGGCGATACGGCGGACCCTGACGACGCGCGGTGCGTCCAATCGAGAAAAGATCCGGGAAGAACGTTCGTCTCGATGCCGAGCGCCAGGCCCCTGGTCTACGAGCACGGTCCTGCCTATGCCGTCGACGCTTCAGGTGATATCCGGGTGTTGCGTGACATACCCTGTGACGAGGCCGAGCCGCACGTTTGCGAGTGATGGGTCGGCTGCGGCTGCGGTGGCAACGGTGTGGCCGGTCCCGCGCCCATCGCGAGGTCAGTGACAGCGGATCGCCCCGAGCGGCGCGAGGTACACCGGTCTGACCCTGGCGCGGACCTGAGCCACGCGCGGTACTTCCGTTGGCGACGGACTCGGCCATACCCCGCGACACAGCCTGTAACGTTCGGGCACAATCCGGGCGTCCAGTCCCCGGTTCTCTCATGTCCGACGTCGGCGATGTAACCCAATTGCTGCAGGCCTGGCGCGGCGGCGACCGCCTCGCGCTGGAGCGGCTGATGCCGCGGCTGTACGACACCCTGCGCGAGATGGCGTCGGTGCGGCTGCGGCGCGAAGGTGCGCAGCAGACCCTGGAGCCGACCGCGCTCGTGCACGAGGCGCTGGTGCGGCTGCTCGGCGCCGATACCGACTGGCAGAACCGCGCGCATTTCCTTGCGCTCGCGGCCATGCACATGCGGTCGGTGCTCGTCGATCAGGCACGTTCGCGTCTGTCGGCCAAGCGCGGCGGCGACATCGTCGTCGTCACGCTCAGCCATGCGGAAGCCTCCGAAGGCCAGCGCATCGAACTGGACCTGATCGCGTTGGATCAGGCCTTGAACCAGCTCCACGACGAGGACCAGCGCGTCGCGCGCATCGTCGAGATGAGTTACTTCGCCGGCATGGAACGCGAGGAGATCGCGGCCGTGGTCGGCATCTCCGTGCCGACCGTGGATCGCGACCTGCGCTTTGCGCGGGCCTGGCTCAATCGCGTCCTGAGCTGACGCGGCCATGGCCACCGGTTCGCGCTTCGCGCAGCTGCGACGGCTATTCGAGGAGGTCTGCGACCTTGCGCCCGAAGCGCGCCTCGCGCATCTGCGGCAGAGCGGGGAAAGCACGGATGTCGTCGCCGAAGTCGAGGCGCTGATCCTCGCGGAGACGCGCGGGCTGCACCGCGTCGTGACGCCGGTCGCGGCGATCCTCGCGCAGTTGCCCGAAACCGAGCTGGGTCTCGACGATCGCGTCGGCGCCTACCGGCTCGTGGAAAAGCTCGCGAGCGGCGGGATGGGCACGGTATACCGCGCCGAACGCGCCGATGGCCACTTCGAGCAGCAGGCAGCGATCAAGCTGCTGCGCGGCATACCGACCGAGGATGCGCTGTCGCTGCTGGCGGCGGAACGCCAGATCCTCGCCGGCCTGCAGCATCCGCACATCGCGCGCCTGCTCGACGGCGGTGCGACGCCGGGCGGCCAGCCCTACCTTGTGATGGAATACGTCGAGGGCATCGCGATTGATCGCTGGTGCGCCGAGCACGGCCTGCGCCTGAAGGCGCGGCTGCGGCTGTTCCGCAACGTCTGTCGCGCCGTTGCGTTCGCGCACCAGCGCCTGATCGTGCATTGCGATCTGAAGCCCTCGAACGTGCTGGTGCGCGCCGACGGTGCGCCGGTGCTGCTCGATTTCGGCATCGCGCGAGCGCTGGACCGCACGAGCACGCGGCCCGGCGATGCGTACTACACGCCGGGCTATGCCAGTCCCGAGCAGATGGCGGGTGCGCCGGTCAGCGTGGTCAGCGACGTGTACTCGCTGGGCCTGATCCTGTTCGAGCTGGTCAGCGGCCGCAAGGCGCGGCTGGACGCGAACGACCGCACGGTCACGCTGCTGTCGCGCGGACAGCGTCGCGCGAGCGAACTGGCCGGCGAGCAGTGCACCTGGCGTCGCGAGCTGCACGGTGACATCGACGCCATCATCCAGCGGGCGACCTCGCAGCATCCCGGCCTGCGCTATGCGTCGGCCGATGCGCTCGCGACCGATATCGAACGGCATCTCGACAAGAAGCCGGTGCATGCGCGCGCGCCGACCTTGCGCTACCGCCTGGGCCGCCTGGCGCGGCGGCGCTGGCCCCTGTTCACGGCCGGAGCGGCGATCGTAATCATGGCGGCGGGCTTCAGCTGGAGCCTGATCAACGAGCGCGACCGGGCACTCGCCGCGGAACGGGAGGCGCGCGGTCAGCGCGACCGTGCGCTCGTGGCGGAACGTCAGGCGCTGAGTCAGGCCGAAACCGCGAAGCAGGTCAGCGCGTTCCTGATTTCGATCTTCGAGTTCGCAAATCCGGAGAAAAACACCAAGCAGCGCGACGTGCGCGCCCGCGACATGCTCGAGGAAGGCACGCGCAAACTTGCAGCCAGCCTGAACGACCGGCCCGACGTCAAGGGCCGTCTGCTCGGCGTGCTGGCGCGGGCGTGGGACCAGGCCGGCGAGCCCAAGCGATCGATGGAGCTGTATCGCGACAGCATCGCGCAATGGCAGCGGGCCGGTGCGTCGTTCGATGCCGAGCGCGCGCGCATGCTGGCCGATCTCGCGGTGATGGAGACGAACAACGGACGCAAGTTCGACGCGGAAAAGACCGCCCAGGAAGCGCTGGCCCTGCGCGAAGCCGCGACGCCGCCCGACGAATCGGAGCTGGCGGACTCGTGGAACACGCTGGGCCTCGTGGTGCGCGGGATCGGCGGCCGCGATGCCGAAGCCGAGAGCTATCTCAAGCGCGCGCTGGAAGTGCGCCAGCAAACGGGCGGCAACACGCTGGCGGTGATGCACAACCTGGCCGGCGTCTACGCCAACCAGGGCAAGCTCGACGAAGCGATCGCGATGCACGAGCAGGTCCTGGCCGCCAAACGCACGCTCTACGGCACCGATGAACATCCGTCCGTGCTGCACAGCCTGGACGGCTATGCGCGCGCGCTCGCGGGCAAGAAGCGCTACGACGAGGCAATCGCGATGCAGCAGCAGGCGCTGGCGCTGCGGTTGCGCATCGCTGGCAGCGAGGGTGACGGCGTTGCGGTGAGCTACACCGACCTGGGCTGGGTGTTGCAGGATGCCGGCCGCTACGCCGAAGCGATCCAGGCACTGCGCGAATCGCTGCGCCTGCGCCGGACCGATCCGAACACCGTGCCCTCCAATCTGGTGCTGGCGTTGAACAATCTCGGCGTGGCGCTGGAGGAAACCGGCGACCTGGCCGCAGCCGAGCCGCTGCTGCGTGAGTCGCTGCGCGTACGGCGGCAGATATTTCCCGACGACGACGTGGCTGTGCTGCGCGGCGAGCACAACCTCGCGCGTTTGCTGCTACGTCGTGGATTTGTGGAAGAAGCGCGGCCGCTGGTGGAGCATTCGCTGGCCGGCCGCCGCGCGCGGCTCAGCGCGACACATATCGATCTCGGCCGCTCGCTGCTGCTGCGGGTCGAATTGCTGCGTCGCGAAGGCAAGCTGGGCGACGCCGAAGCCGCGTTGGCGGAACTCGACGCGGCGCAGGTGCAGGCGGACAACAGCCTGCGTGGACAGCGCGAGCGCGAGCGCGCGCGGCTGGCCGTGGCGCGGGGCCGGTCCGACGCGGCGCTGGCCGCCTTTCGTGCCGAGTACGCGCTGTTCGTCGAGCACTACGGCGAACGCCATCCGCTGACTGCGGCGGCGGCGCTGGACCTCGCCGAGGCGCTTCGGACTGGCGGCGACGCAGCGGCGGCGAAAGCGTTGGTCGATGCCAACGCGGCGCCGATCGAACAGACGTTCACGGCAGGCTCGACCGAGCGGCGCCGGCTGAAGGCGTTGCGCGTCCGCTCGTAACGGGCGAACAGGCGCCGACACGCCAGCGAGCCGCGCTGCGGCGTGACGATCCGGCGCCGGCCCGGCCGGTCTCGCGCGGCACCGTAGCAGGTCATGACATTGTCCGGGCGCGGCTGGAGCGAAGGTGTGTGTCCACGCCGCACGTCACAGTTGTCGACTTGCACCTGCGCAGTGCCGGCGAGATAGTGGCTCCCCGCAGTTCGCTTGCAATGACATCTCACAGGGGAGATGCGTCATGGCAGCTCATCCGGCGTACCCTCCCGGCACCGTCGCGTCCTGGCCCGGCGACGGCATACTGGCGGGCGTCCGCACCTGGCGCATACGCTGCTTCTGGCGCTGGCAGGCCTGGCGCCTGCGCAAGGCGCACAACCACGAAGGCGGTCACGGCGTGGTGTTGTACGACAGCGTGCAGGCGCTCGACCAGCTCGGCTACGCCGACGATTTCTGCCTCCTGCACCGGCAACTGCTGCGCGAATCCCTGCTGCTGGGGCTCGATGCGCCGGTCGCGTTCTCGCGCCGCCTCGCGCGCGAACTGCACGGTCACTGCGTCATGGCCTTGCTCGGAGGGCCGGACGGCAGCCCGGTGGGCTACGCCTGGGCGCGCTGCGGCAGTCTGGCCGAGGCGCTGCAGCACTACCAGCAGGTGCAGGCGCTGGGGCATCTGCGCAGCGACGACTGGATCGAGTTCGAGCGCCGCGCCGCCGCGCTGACCGGCGACACGGTCGTGCTCGCGATCAACGGCATCGGTCTGGCCTCGCGCTACCGCAAGGGCTTCGCGCCACTCAAGCAGCTGCTCAGGCCATTGCTGGAGCTGGCTGCGCGAAATGGAGCGACGCGCGCGGTCTGGTGGGCGCCTCGGGGCAGTGCGCTGCACGCGATGTCGTTGGGGTTCGGTGCGCGCACGATGCTGGAGACGTCACGCATCGTGGGCTTCGTGCTGGCCGACACGCGTCCCCTGACCCGTGTTTTCGCGGCCCTGCCAGCCAGCAGCATCGCCGACCTGCTGGGCCGCGTGGCGCCGGCGCGGCCGCCCATGCGTCCGCCCGCGCGCAAGCCGCCGCAGTTGCGCACGGTGCCCAAAGCCCGCCGCGGCGGCGAAGCCGCAGCCTGAGCGTGCCCCGGTCCGGCGTGGTCGCCGGGTAGTCTGCCGGGCGACTTTCCGCGGCGCTTCGGCGACAATGGCGGCCCTTTGCGGCAGCCCGGCCCGCCCGGGCCCGGTTTTTCTGCACCGGCCGCCGCCACCGCTTTTCATTTCCGCCGGGTCTACCCATGTCTAGCCGTCAAGAACTCGCCAACGCCATCCGTGCGCTGTCCATGGATGCGGTCGAAGCTGCCAAATCCGGCCATCCGGGCATGCCCATGGGCATGGCCGACATCGCCGAAGTGCTGTGGAACGATTTCCTGAGCCACAACCCGAAGAACCCGGACTGGTTCAACCGCGACCGCTTCGTGCTGTCCAACGGCCACGGCTCGATGCTGCTGTATTCGTTGCTGCACCTGACCGGCTACGACTTGCCGATCGAGGAGCTGAAGAATTTCCGCCAGCTGCACTCGCGCACCGCCGGCCATCCGGAGCGGCATGAAACCCCTGGCGTGGAAACCACGACGGGGCCGCTGGGACAGGGACTCGCCAACGCGGTCGGGATGGCACTCGCGGAAAAAGTCCTGGCGGCGCGCTTCAACCGTCCCGACCACGCGATCGTCGACCACACCACGTATGTTTTCCTCGGCGACGGCTGCCTCATGGAAGGCATCTCGCACGAGGTCTGCTCGATCGCCGGCACCTTCAAGCTCGGCAAACTGATCGCGCTCTACGACGACAACAACATCTCCATCGACGGCAAGGTCGGCGGCTGGTTCACCGACGACACGACCCGGCGCTTCGAAGCGTATGGCTGGAACGTGATCCGCGTCGACGGCCATGATGCGACCGCGATCAGGTCTGCCATCGTCTCGGCCCGCAGCGATACCGACAAGCCGACGCTGATCTGCTGCAAGACCCTCATCGGCTACGGCGCGCCGAACAAGCAAAACACCGAAGGTGCGCACGGCGCGCCGCTGGGCAAGGACGAGATCGCGCTGACGCGCGAGAAGCTGGGCTGGAGCCACGCCCCGTTCGTCGTGCCCGAGGATATCTACGCTGCCTGGAACGCCCACGCCAAGGGCGCCGAGCGCGAGGCGAACTGGAACGCGCGGTTCGACCGCTACCGCACCGCGTATCCGGAACCGGCGGCCGAGTTCGAGCGCCGCGTCAAGGGCGAGCTTCCGGCCGACTGGGCCGCGCACGCGGACGCCTACGTGGCGAAGCTGCAGGCCGAAGGTCCGGTCGTCGCGTCGCGCAAGGCCTCGCAGATGGCGCTGGATGCGTTCGGTCCCCTGTTGCCGGAACTGATCGGGGGATCGGCCGACCTGGCTCATTCCAACCTAACTTTGTGGAAAGGTTCCAAAGACGTCAATTCCGGCGACGCCAACGCGAACTACGTCTACTTCGGCGTGCGCGAGTTCGGCATGACTGCGATCGCCAATGGCATGGCGCTGCACGGTGGCTTCATTCCGTACGACGCGACCTTCCTGGTCTTTTCGGACTACGCGCGCAATGCCGTGCGCATGTCGGCGCTGATCCCGGCGCATGCGATACACGTCTATACGCACGACTCCATCGGCCTGGGCGAAGACGGCCCGACGCACCAGCCGATCGAACATCTCGCCAGCCTGCGCTACATCCCGAACAATCGCGTCTGGCGGCCCTGCGACGCGGTCGAATCGGCGATCAGCTGGCGGTCCGCGATCGAGCGCAAGTCCGGTCCATCCTGCCTCGTGTTCTCGCGCCAGAACCTGCAGCACCAGCTGCGCACCGAGGGGCAGCTCGCCGACGTCGCGCGCGGCGGTTACGTGCTCAGTGAGCCGAGCGACGCGAAATTCCAGGCCATCCTGATCGCGACCGGCTCGGAAGTCGGGCTCGCCATGGATGCCATGCGCACGCTGGAACTGCAGGGCGTGAGTGTGCGCGTGGTGTCGATGCCGTGTACCGAGGAATTCGACGCACAGCCGGCCGAATACCGCGAAGCCGTGCTGCCGTCCTGGTGTCGCGCGCGTGTCGCGATCGAAGCGGCGCATCCGGATTTCTGGCGCAAGTACGTCGGCCTCGACGGCGAAGTCATCGGCATCGCGAGCTTCGGCGCGTCGGCGCCGGCAGACAAACTGTTCGCGCATTTCGGCTTCAGCGTCGAGCGCATCGTCGACGCGGTAAAGGCGCGCCTCTGATATGGCGGCGTTCGAAACGGAACGTGTGCTGGCCGTGCGGCACTGGAACGAACATCTCTTCAGCTTCACGTGCACGCGCGACGCGGGACTGCGCTTCGAGAACGGCCAGTTCCTCATGATCGGCTTGCTGGTCGAGGGGCGGCCGCTGGTGCGCGCGTACAGCGTCGCCAGCGCCAACTACGAGGAGCATCTCGAGTTCTTCAGCATCAAGGTGCCGAACGGCCCGCTCACCTCGCGCCTGCAGCACCTGAAGGAAGGGGACGAGATCCTGATCAGCCGCAAGCCCACCGGCACGCTGCTGCTGCAGGATCTGAAGCCGGGACGCCATCTGTACCTGTTGTCGACGGGAACCGGCCTGGCCCCGTTCCTTTCGGTGATCCGCGATCCGGAAACCTACGAGCGCTTCGGCAAGGTCGTGCTGACCCACGGTGTACGTAACGTCGACGATCTGGCCTATCGCGACTACATCGAGCAGGAATTGCCGCAGCACGAATACCTCGGCGAGATGGTGCGCGAGAAGCTGCTGTACTACCCGACCGTCACGCGCGAGCCGTTCCACCATCAGGGTCGCCTCGACGAACTGCTGGCCAGCGGCAAGCTCAGCGCCGACATCAGTCTGCCGCCGCTCGATGTGGCCAACGACCGAGCGATGATCTGCGGCAGCCCGGCCATGCTGTCGTCGCTGTCGCAGCTGCTGGACAGTCGCGGCTTCCAGGTCTCTCCGCGTATCGGTACGCCGGGTGACTATGTGATCGAGCGGGCGTTTGTGGAGAAGTAGCGACCGTCGTCGTGCCATGCATCGTTGGTATGGCAGCAAAATGACCCATCGACGGTGCGAGGCAGTCGGCGTGGCGGGCCGGGAAACCGATCTCGTCGAGCGCCAGCAATCCGTTCTGTTGCTATTGCCGCGGCTCCCGATGCGGCAATCTAGGGCATCCCTCTTCCTGCGCTGCGACGGTCTTGCCCATGGGCTCGCCTGACCTGTCTGCCCCATCCGCGTGGTCGTCGCCACTACGCTGGTACCTGGCCGCGCTGGTGCCGATCTGGACCGGTTACTTCATGTACAAGACGGAAGCGAGCGAACAGGAGAGGCTGCGCCTGCACGATCCGGTCCCAGCGGTCGGTGAATTCGTGAGCGCCGAATGCGTCCGGCCCCGCAAGCGCAGCTATCAGGAGTACTGGCTGACGACGACGTATGCGTTCGTCGCCGCCGGCTACGTGAGCTACGAGGAGCAGGCATCCCCGGGATCCAGGCCGGCGCCGACATTCACGGCAGTGGACTGGGTTTGGTATCCGTCCCTGGCCGAGTGCGAAGCAGCCCGGTCCGCCGTGCGCTCGGCGAAAGCCCCGCATCCGGTCTGGTTCGAGAAAGGCCAGCCACATTCGTCGAAGACGACGCTGGAGGAACCGGACAGCACGCGCTTTCTCTGGTTGGGACTGGGTGCAGTACCGCTGGTCCTGATCGGCGGCATCCTGGCCCTGCGCCGCCGCCGCCGGTCCGCCTGAGGCACCAACGCCTGCGGCATCTGGCACTGCTTCGGTGGCGAAAACCCCTGTACTCGTCACCGCGCAAGATACCCGGGTGTTGCGCCCGCCTTGCATCCCGATCGATTACGCGTGTAAATTCCAGTATCGTTTACGAGCGTAATCAGAATGACGATCAGCGAAGCCGAAAGCGCGGTCATGCAGGTGCTGTGGATACGGCACCCGCTGGCCGCCGAGGAAATCGCTGCCGCACTCGGCGACGCGCGGCAATGGCAGGAAGCAACCGTGAAGACCTTGCTGAACCGCCTGCTCAACAAGGGCGCGATCGCTGCGGTCAAGGACGGCCGGCGCTATCTCTACAGCCCGGTGCTGCAGCGAGATGCGTATGTGCATGCGCAGAGCAAGGATCTGCTCGATCGCCTGTTCGGCGGCCGCATCGCGCCACTGGTCGCGCATTTCTCGGCGCGGCGCAAGCTCAGCAAGAAAGACATTGCCGAGCTCAAGCGGCTGATTGCGGAGCTGCCCGATGAGCAGTGAGGGTCTGCGCGGGTTGCTCGCAATGAACGCTGCGCTCAGCGTTGCGCTGATCGCGGTATTACTGCTGCGCGGCCCCCTGCGTCGCCACTTCGGCGCGGAAGTCGCGTATACGAGCTGGCTGCTGGTTCCGCTGACCGCGGCAGCGGCGCTGCTGCCGACAGGAAGCGGTGGCGCATACCGCGTGCTGTTCGACGTGTCGCGCGGTGCCACCGCGGTACGGGTGCTGCAGGCCTCGAGCGACGCGATCGCCGGCTGGCCGGGATTGCCGCTGCTGGCGCTGTGGAGTTGCGGCGCCGTAGTCACCGCGCTGTTGTTCACCGCGCAGCAGCGCCGCTTTGCACGCGCGCCAGGACGTCCGCTGCGCGGCCGGCTGCGCGAAGGCCGGGCCGGCCCCTGCGTGGTCGGGCTGCTGCGTCCCTGCATCGTGCTGCCGATCGCGTTCCGGTGGCGCTACAGCCGACGCGAACGGCGCCTGATCCTGGCTCACGAGATCGCCCATCTGCGCGGCGGCGATCTCCATGCCAACGCGGTTGGCGCGCTGCTGCGCTGCCTGTTCTGGTTCAACCCCTTGCTGCATCTGGCCTGTGCTCGATTCCGGCTCGACCAGGAACTGGCCTGCGATGCGCGTGTACTCGCGCGATTTCCGGAAGCGCGCCGGTCCTATGCCGGTGCGATGTTGAAGACCCAGCTTGACGACTCCAGTGCGACGGACGGCACTGGACCGCTCGGCTGTGGCTGGCGCAACCCCCATCCACTGAAGGAGAGAATCGCCATGTTGCATTCCCCGCTTCCGACCCGGCCGCTGCGCCTGGGCGGCCGGCTCGTCGTCGCCGTATTCGGTGTCGCGACCGCGGCCGCGGTCTGGGCCGCCCAGTCCGGCGTCATCGCTCGCGAGGGCTTCGTCGATGCCAAGGTCACCTTGCGCAGCGGCGATTTCGCGCATACGGCACGCATGATCAACCCGTTTGGTGAATCGTTGCTGGTCACGGCCAGCAGCGATGGTCAGGTCTGGCAGGCCGAATTCACGGCACGGCCCGAATCCGCTGGCGCGATACGCCTGAGCGCCGGCGTTCAGCGCGACAACGACGTCGTCGCCACACCCGAGATCGTGCTGCGCGACGGCGAGGCTGGCGGCATCAGCGTCGATGGCGTCGGCGGCAAGAGCGGGCTTGCCGTCGAGCTGTTGCTACGGCGCAGTGACGGTGTGGTGCCAAAGGATTGGCCGGCGTCGACGCACCGTTGAGCACGCGAGCGCGGGGGAGGCGACGCTCTTGCGCACTTGTCTCGCGCTGGCGTCTGGCTGCCGTCGTTCGCGGTTCCGAGATGCCGGCTGACCGAGTTTCGCTTAGGCTCTGCCGACCCTTTGCGAGATTACCTGCCATGCGATCTGCCGCTGTGCTGTTGGCCCTGTTCGCCAGTCCCGTGCTGGCCACCGAAGTGTCGCTGGACCTGCTGCATTTCGACGGCTTCGAGGCGCCCGCGCCGAGTGCGTTCCGGCTGGGCGCGCTGATGTTGCGCGACCCGCACGTCTTCGTGCCGGTTCCGCTGGGGCCGGTCACGCTGTGCGCTGACGCCACCGACCTCGCCGACGTCGGACTCAACCCGCAGATCGCCGCGAGTCTGGCGGCTGACGCGAATGTCGACGGCCGTTATGACGCGAGTCCGCTGCTGGTGTTCGATCCGTTGCGCGGCGACGGCGCGCCGGGACATGTCGTGAGCCGCAGCGGCGATTGCAGCGTCGCCACGCCGCTGCAATGCACGCCGGACACCCTGGCCGCGGCAACGCGGTCGTATCGCGCGTTCACGTTGACCGGCAGCGACCGTTGCCTCGAACCGCTGGCCGGCACGACCAGCAACTGGAGCGGCGCCGCCGCCGTGCCGCAGCCTGGCGGTCATTGCTACGCGACCACGGCCGCCGATCTGGTGTTGAGCGCAGGCGCGGTGACGATTCCGCTGTTCGATACGGCGTTCGGCGCGCCCGTGCCAGCATCGACCGGCTCTACCGGCGGAGGCCTGCTGCGCGGCTTCCTGCGCGCGACGGATGCGGCGGTGATCACGGTGCCCGTCAACGGCAGCACGATGACGCTGGCGTCGCTGCTGCCGGGCGGCGTAGGCAGCTGCCGCCCGAACGGCGCCGGCGGCGTGGACACCTGGAACGGCGAAAGCGGCTGGTGGTTCTATTTCGAGTTCCGCCAGGACGCGGCCACGCCGTAGTCGTCAGTTCAGTGCCTCGACCGGTCGCAGCAGCGCGCCCAGTTCAGCCGGCGTAGCCGCGATCGCGTCGGCACCGGCCTGTTCGAGTTCTTCGCGGCTGCCGAATCCCCAGGCCACGCCGAGGCCGCGCACGCCGTTGCTGCGCGCGCCTTCGATGTCGAAATGGCGGTCGCCGATCATGACCGCCCGTGCCGGTGCGACATCGAAGTCGGCCAGTGCGCGCGCGATCATCTGCGTCTTCTCGGAATGCTGGCCGTCGCCAGTGGGCCCATAGACCTCGCGGAAATGGTGTCCGAACGGCAGGTGGTCGACGATGCGGCGCGCCTGCGTACGCATCTTGGTCGTGACGATCGCAAGCGTGCGATCCGCGGCCGCGAGCGCTTCGACGAGGCTGGCTATGCCGGGGTAGACCTCGTGCTCGGTCCAGCCGACGCTGTCGAAACGCTCGCGGTAATACGCGACGGCCTGCTCGACGCGCGCCGGATCGTCACCGATGACGCGCGGGAAACTTTGCCGCAACGGCGGACCTATCCAGCGGCGCAGTTCCTCCAGCGGCGGCGCGAGGTGGCCGAGGCGATCGAACGCATGGCGCAGGGAGCCGACGATGCCGGCTTCGGAATGGATCAGGGTGCCATCGAGATCGAACAGGACGAGCTGCATGCGAAGTACCTTCAGCGGAAGCGCCCTGAGATGGGGCGCCGACGCGCCATCGCAATGCGCCACGCACGGGTTAGACCAAGGTCGGCTGGTGCAGGCGTCTTAATGCACTCCCAGTGCCCGCGCTCGATCGACGCCCTCGATTCCCCATTCCCGATTCCGCATTCCCGTCTAAGGCTGGAAGCCGGCCTTGAAGATCGTGTCGTTGCCGCCGGCCCCGCGCGTCACGCTGATGCGGAACCCTTCGGCCGTTGCCGCATCGACGCTCACGGTAAAGCCGCTTGCCGGCGCGGTCCACGATTCGCCGACCTTGAACATCGAGCCTTCGTTGTTCGACGTGGTTGCCGGCGGGTTCGTGGCGTCCACGCTCCAGGCGGGCTCGCTGCGCGTGGTGTCGACGGAGTGGATGATGACGGCGTCGCCGGCGAGGTTGGCTTCGTACTTGCCGCCGCGCTTGCGCGCCTCGATCGTGTAGAAGCGCGTCGTGGGAGCGCCGGCGACGCGCACGACGATCATCTGCAGGTTGGTCGAGCCGATCAGGCTGGCGCGGTCGAGCAGCAGGTTCGAATAAACGCCATCGACGTCGATGATGCGTTTGCGCGCCGCATCGATGAAGACGAGCTTGTCGCGCGACCAGGTGCTGATGTGCTTGGCGATCGTGCCGTAGGTGGCGTCGGTCGCGGCGTTGCTCCAGCCATCGCTCATCACGTCCCAGGGATTGTCGTAGGGATTCGTGTCGCCATCGGAATTGTTCGCGTGCGGCAGGCCGTAGGCATGGCCCATCTCGTGGCTCAGCGGTGCGGAGTTGTTGAACGACCAGGGCGGGTTCCAGGTGGAGCTCCAGCACTTGTTGATGCCGTCGAGCGTGGCGCAGCGGCCGCCGCCCCAGGCGAAGCCGTCGAGATCGCCGTTGAACATCATGTTGACGCCCTGCAGGCCGCCATTCGCGGCGAAATTCACCGATGCGTTGGCCGCCGCGGTGCAGTCGTCGAACAGCTTGTTGAGGTTCGCGCTGCCGCCGCTGGGGACATAGAAGGAGCGCGGTTGCGGCAGCGTGAACCAGCCGTAGGCGGCGCTGCCGACGAGGTTGATCTTGTTGTAGGACACCTCGCGCCAGTAGTGGTCGAGCTGGCCGGGGTTGTTGCCGTATTGGCCGTTGAAGAAGCTCAGCGGCTTCTGCTCGGTCGCGATGTCACTGAACTTGCACAGCAGGGTCGCCCAGACTGTCGTGCCGGCGACGTTGGGCTGGTTGCCGTCGCGCTGCACGTCGGCCGGCACGATGGCCTGCACGGCCAGACCCTGCGTCGTGGCCGGCGCGGCCAGTTCGACCGCGACGCGCTTGCCGGCCAGTGCGTAGATATCACCGGCGCCACTGCGCGCCTGCTGCGGATCCAGTGCGTAGCGCAGGCCGGCATCGTCGACCAGGGTCACGCGAAACTGGCTTTCCTGGCCGGCGACGGGATCCGGATCGCCCCAGGTGAGCTCGAGGCGACCCTCGATCGGAGCGGCGAACGCACTGGCGGAAAGCAGCAGCGGGCACAGGGACAACAGGCGCAGCATGGTCATGGCGAATCGATTCGGTGGCGTTCTGGTGAGACGCAACCTAATGCCCTGGGGGTTTTCCAACTGTTAATTCGCCCGCGGATTGTGGCCGCGTAACGGTTCGCAGCCCTGAGAACCGACCAACGGCTGACGAATGGCGCCGGTCGGAGGCCGCGCGGCGCCGGGAACAGGGCGTCGCGCGAGCCGCGGGTCAGGCAAGCGCTGGCGGAATCGTCCGACGGCGCAATGAGTCGACGCTTCGTCCGACTCCCTCAGGCCCGCGCGTTCAGTGCGGCAACGGCCGGCAGTTCCTTGCCCTCGAGAAACTCGAGGAAGGCGCCGCCGCCGGTCGAGATGTAGCCGATGTCGGCCTGCACGCCGTACTTCTCGACAGCCGCGAGGGTGTCGCCGCCGCCGGCGATGGAAAACGCGGGCGACGCCGCGATCGCCCTGGCCAGCGTCTCGGTGCCCTTGCCGAAGGCGTCGAACTCGAACACGCCGACCGGACCGTTCCACACCACGCAGCCTGCCTTGGCGATCAGCGCGGCATAGCTGGCCGCGGTGCGCGGGCCGATGTCGAGAATCATGTCTTCGGCGCCGACCGCGTCGACCGCCTTGACCGTCGCGGTGGCGTCGGCGGCGAAGGCGGTGGCGACCACGACGTCGGTCGGGATCGGCACGTCGGCGCCGCGCGACTTGGCCCCGGCAATGATGCGTCGCGCGGTGTCGAGCAGGTCGTTTTCCACCAGCGACTTGCCGACGCTGCGGCCGCTTGCGGCGATGAAGGTGTTGGCGATGCCGCCGCCGACGATGAGCTGGTCGACCTTGCCGGTCAGGGTCTGCAGCAGTTCCAGCTTGGTCGATACCTTGGAGCCGGCGACGATCGCCAGCAGCGGGCGCTTCGGGTTTTCCAGCGCCTTGGCCAGGGCATCGAGTTCGGCCATCAGCAGCGGTCCGCCGCAGGCGATCTTCGCCGCGCGGATCGCCCCATGCGTCGATGCCTGTGCGCGGTGCGCGGTGCCGAAAGCGTCCATCACGTAGACGTCGCAGAGCGCGGCGTACTTCGCGCTGAGTTCGGCCGAATCCTTGGCCTCGCCGACATTCATGCGGCAGTTTTCCAGCAGCACCACTTCGCCGGGGGCCACGTCGACGCCGTCGAGGTAGTCGCGCACGAGGCGGACTTCGCTGCCCAGCGCCTCGCTGAGCCATGCCGCGACCGGCGCGAGCGAATCGGCTTCGGAAAACGCGCCTTCGCTTGGCCGGCCCAGGTGCGACATGACCAGCACTGCGGCGCCGGCATCGCGCGCCAGCGCGATCGTCGGCAGTGCCGCGTCGAGGCGCTGCGTCGCGGTGATGCGGCCATCCTTGAGCGGGACGTTCAGGTCTTCGCGGATCAGCACGCGCTTGCCGTGCAGGTCGAGGTCGGTCATGCGGAGAATGGACATGGAAGATCCCTGGTTGTCGGGCGAGTTGACGGGCAAGAGCGTGGCCGCGGCCCGCGGCCAGCGCAGTGGAGCGGTGAAAGCCCCGGATTACAGCGGCGCCGCGCGGGCTTTGCAAATCGTGCGCGGCAGCCCGCCGGCCGCGCCCGGCTTGGATTAGGCTGGACATCCCTGTCCAATGCCTTCCCTCCATGTTCGTGCTGATCACCAAGGCCGTGCTGGCCTACGCGCTGGGGTCCGTTTCCGGCAGCCTGCTGCTCGGGCGCCGCGGCGGATTCGACATCCGCGAGGCCGGCAGCGGCAATGCCGGCGGCACGAATGCGCTGCGCACGCGCGGCTGGCGCTTCGCGCTCGGCGTCGTCGCGATCGATGTCGGCAAGGGTGCGCTCGCGATCTGGCTGGCGCTGCTCATACCCACCACGTCGTCCTCTCCAGGCCTGTACACGGAAGCGCTGGCCTGTGGCTTCGCCGCCGTGCTCGGTCATGTGTTCCCGGTGTACTACGGGTTTCGCGGCGGCAAGGGCGCGGCGACCGTGGTCGGGACGATCGCGATGCTTTGTCCGCTCGCGACGCCGCCGCTGTTGCTCATCTGGCTCGTCGTGCTCGGGTGTACCGGCTATGTCGGCCTGGCGACCGTCGTCGCCGGGGTCGCGCTGGTGCCCCTGGTCTGGTGGATCGCCCCAGGCACCGCGTCCCTGCACGGCTATGCGCTGGCCTGCGCCGGGCTGCTGCTGCTCACGCACAGGGGCAACCTGTGGCGCCTGTACCACGGCACCGAGAATCGCTTCGAACGCGCCCGCGTCCTCGCGCGCCTGTTTGTCGAGCGGCGCTGATGCAGACGCGCGATCTGGTTGCTGCACTGGTCGATGGCCAGTGTTGTTCCGGCAGCGAACTGGCGCGCCGCTTCGGCGTGACGCGCGCGGCGGTCTGGAAGCGACTGGCCGAACTGCGCGAGGCCGGCCTGCCCCTCGCCGCTGTCGCCGGACGCGGCTACCGCCTGGAGCTGCCGCTGGAGCTGCTGGACGCCGCCGCGATCCGCAATTGCCTGCCTGACGCGGCGCGCGCCCGTTTCGATGACATCGCCGTGCACTGGGACATCGACTCGACCAGCAGCGAGTTGCTGCGCGGCGCCGGCCTACGCGCGGATCTCGCCGTGTGCCTGGCCGAACAGCAGAGCGCCGGACGCGGCCGGCGCGGCCGCCAGTGGCAGTCGCCGCTGCTGTGCAATGTATACCTTTCCGTGCTCAAGCGATTCGCGCGCGGCATGGGCAACCTCGCGGGGCTGAGCCTTGCGGTCGGCGTTGCCGTCGCGCGCGCGCTGGAGCGCTGCGGCGCGCCCGCGCTGGAGCTGAAATGGCCGAATGACGTCCTTGCCGGCGAAGGCAAGCTGGCCGGCATCCTGGTCGAGCTCGGCGGCGAATTCCTCGGCCCCTGCCATGCCGTCATCGGCATCGGCGTGAACCTGTACCTGCCGGCGACGGTGCGTGCGGTGATCGAACAGCCGGTGGCCGACCTCGCGACGTTCTGCGCGCCGCTGCCGCCGCGCAACCGGGTCGTCGCTACCTTGCTCGATGAACTGGCCCAGGTGCTGGATGTTTTCGCGGCTGAGGGTTTCGCGGCGTTGCGTGGCGAATTCGAACGTCGCGACCGGCTGCGCGGGCGAGCGATCACACTCAGTGACGCGAACGGCGCACAGCACGGGCAGGGTGCCGGCGTGGATGCGCGCGGCGCGCTGCTGCTGCTCCAGGGCGATACCATCGCCGCTTTCGATAGCGCGGAAGTGACGGTGCGACCCGCATGAATCTGCTCGTGGATCTGGGCAATACCCGGCTCAAATGGGCGTTGCACGAGGACACCGGCCTGCGCGCCGGCGCCCCGGTCGATCATTCCCGACCGCTTGCGCGGGAACTGGCATCGGCCTGGGGCGATGTGCCGCCGGTCGCGCGAGTGCTGATCGCTTCGGTCGGTCGTCCGCGCCTGGAAGCCGAACTGGTTCAAGCCGTGCGGACTCGCTTCGGTGTGGAGCCCGAATTCGTCGCGACCGCGGCCGCCGCCTGCGGTGTGCGCATCGCCTACGCCCGGCCGGAAAAGCTCGGCGTGGACCGCTTCGTCGCGCTGATCGCCTTGCGTGCGCTGCAGGCGGGGCCGATCGTGCTGGCGAGCGTCGGCACGGCACTGGTGCTCGATGCGCTCGACGCGTCGGGCCAGCACCTCGGTGGGCTGATCGCGCCGAGTCCGCTACTGATGCAGCAGGCACTGCTGGGCGCCACCGCACGGGTGAGCGCATCGGATACGGCGCGTGTCGTCGAGATCGCCGACGACACCGAGGACGCGGTGCGCTCGGGCTGCTGGCTCGCTGCCGCGTCACTTGTGGAGAGGTTCCATTTTCGCGTGCGCGAGCGGCTCTGTGCCGATGCGGCCCTGGTGCTGGCCGGCGGCGCGGCGCACGAACTCGCGCCACTGCTGCGCTTGCCGGCGCGCGTCGAGGCGGATCTGGTCCTGCGCGGATTGGCCCTGCTCGCGGTTGTCCCCGCGGCGGGCGGTGAGCCGGTAGAATCCGGCGACTCCTGATCGCGACGCCTCCGCATGTTCCTGCGCGTGCTGTTCCTGCTGCTGCTTGCGATGAATGTCGGCGTCGCCAGCTGGCTGTATTTCGCGCCCGAAACCACCGAGCGCGAGGTCGCTGCCACTGACGTGGGCATTTCGCGGCTGGAACTGCTGGCCGAGCGCGAGCGCCTCGGCGATGCGGCGAGTGCCGAGCTCGTCGAGGCGCCGGCCGTGAGCGACACGCCCGACCAGTGCCGTAGCATCGGTCCGTTCGCGACCCAGGCTGACATGCGTGCGGCGATGAACAAGCTGACCTCGCGCGTGCGCCGCATTCAATACCGTGAGGCACGCACGACCCAGCCGCGCGGCTTCTGGGTATTCGTGCCGGCGATGGCCTCGCGCGAACAGGCGCTGGGTGTGGCGCGGCAGCTGTCCGCCAAGGGCGTGCGCGACTACTACGTCGTCACCGCCGGCGACCAGCAGAACACGATCTCGCTCGGCCTGTTCCGCGAACAGGCCAATGCCGAACGCCGGCGCGCCGAGATCGCCGCGCTGGGGTTCTCCCCGCAGTTGCTGCAGCGTACTGAAGATCTGCCGGTCTACTGGGTCGATTTCGCCGAGGATCCGCAGCGCCCGGTCGCGTGGCGCGCGGAGATGCCTGACCTGATCGATCTGAAAGAGCAGCCCGTGCAGTGTTTCTGAGCCGGCGGCCCGCGAGGTCCGAGTCGAGGTAGCGCTGCATGGCGGTTCGCACGAACCCTATGTGTCGGGCAGTCGCCATTTGCGGCCGCGGGTTGAGAAACCGGTCGCGTTGTACACCCTTGCAGCGGCCGCGGGTGCTTGGCACTCTTGCGCGTCCTGCCGCCAACCTGTCCATGCGCTGAACTTTGCATGCGCGTCGCGGTCAGGGCTTGGTCAATGCCCCAACCCCGAGGATTCGCGATGTTCAAGAAGCTCACCCTGTCCCTCGCCCTCGCGGCGGCGGCTTTTACCGCCACGGCAGCCGACGATGCCAAGGAAACCAAGATCGTCAGTGATGCGATCCTCGCCCTGGTGCCTCAGGCCAAGATCGACTCCGTCGCCAAGTCCAGTCTGCCGGGCTTCTACGAAGTGGTTACCGGCGGCCAGGTCGTCTACGTCAGCGCCGACGGCAAGTACCTGCTCCAGGGCAGCCTGTTCGACATGAGCAACAAGAAGGATCTGACCGAGGCGCGTCTCGGCGGCATCCGCAAGGAGCTTGTCGACAAGGTGCCCAAGTCCAAGCGCATCGTGTTCGCGCCAAAGGATCCGAAGTACACGGTGACGGTATTCACCGACATCGATTGCGGCTACTGCCGCAAGCTGCACCACGATATCGCCAAGTACAACGAGCAGGGCATCGCGATCGAGTATCTGTGGTTCCCGCGCTCCGGTCCGGGCACCCCGTCGTTCGACAAGGCCGTTTCGGTGTGGTGTGCGACCGACCGCAACAAGGCATTCACCGACGCAAAGTCGGGCACCGACCCCAAGACCGCCCAGTGCGACAACCCGATCGCCGAGGAATTCGAGCTGGGCCGCCGCGTCGGCATCAACGGCACGCCGACCGTGATCGCGCCGGACGGCACGCAGATCGGCGGCTATCTGGCGCCGGAAGCGATGCGCCAGCGCCTCGATAGTCTCGTTGCCAAGTAAGTGTTGATTCAGAAGTGATTTTTGACGGCGGCTGCGGTGACGCAGCCGCCGTTCTCGTGTCTGGATGCGTTCGGCTGGCGATAGCGATTGGCGGACGCCAGCGGTTATCATGCGCGCCCTTCTGAGAACCCGCTCCGGAACGGCCTTACATGATCGTCCTCGACGGGCAAAGCGCCCTGTCTGCTTTCCGTCTCGATCGCCTGAATCGCCAGCTGGCCGACTCGGCATCCGGCGCTCGCGTGTCCTCGGCGCGCTTTGTCTATCTGCTCGCCGCGTCGCGGTTGCCCGACGACGCGGAGCGGCAGCGTCTCGCGCACGTACTCGAAGCACGGCCCGACGCGGCGCGTCCAGCCAGCCTCTGGGTGGTGCCGCGGCTCGGCACGATCTCGCCGTGGTCGAGCAAGGCGACCGATATCCTGCAGGGCTGCGGCTTCGGGATCGACCGCGTCGAGCGCGGCGTGGCCTTCGACGTCGGCAGCCCGCCGGCGGTCGGCAGTCCGTCCTGGAACGCGCTCGTCGCGGTGCTGCATGACCCGATGACCCAGTCGGTGGTGACTTCGCTGAACGACGCCGAAGGGTTGTTCCTCGCCGGCGCGCGGGGCGACCTGGGACGCATCGCGCTCGGCGACGAGCCGGCGGTCGCGCTGGCAGAAGCCAACCAGCGTCTCGGTCTGGCCCTGGCTACCGACGAGATCGACTACCTGGTCGAACGCTATGCCGAGCTTGGCCGCGATCCCAGCGACGCCGAACTCATGATGTTCGCCCAGGCCAATTCTGAGCACTGCCGGCACAAGGTGTTCAACGCGAGCTGGAACGTCGACGGCGAGGCGCAGCCGCGTTCGCTGTTCGCGATGATCAAGAACACCCACCAGCACTCGCCGGCGCACACCTTGTCGGCCTATGCCGACAATGCGGCGGTGATCACCGGCAGCGAAGGTCGGCGTTTCTTCGCCGACGCCGACGGCGTCTATCGCGCGCATGCGGAGCGCATCGATTACGCGATCAAGGTGGAAACCCACAACCACCCGACCGCGATCGCGCCGTTTCCGGGGGCGTCGACCGGCTCGGGCGGCGAGATCCGCGATGAGGGTGCGACCGGCCGCGGCGGCAAACCCAAGGCCGGCCTGACGGGCTTTTCCGTGTCGCACCTGCGCATACCAGGGCTGGCGCGACCATGGGAAACCGAGCGGCCGCTGCCGCCACGCATGGCCAGCGCGTTCGAGATCATGCGCGACGGCCCGCTCGGCGCGGCCTCGTTCAACAACGAATTCGGACGGCCGGCGCTGGGCGGCTATTTCCGCAGCTACGAGCAGGAAACCGGTCTGCCGGGCCTGCGCCGCGGGTACGACAAGCCGATCATGATCGCCGGCGGCCTGGCCAATTTGCGTTCGGGACATGTGGAAAAGCGCAATCTGCAGGCCGGCGACGCGGTCGTCGTGCTCGGCGGTCCGGCGATGCTGATCGGCCTGGGCGGCGGTGCCGCCTCGTCGGTCGCCTCGGGCACCAGTTCGGCGGAACTGGATTTCGCCTCGGTGCAGCGCGACAACCCCGAAATGGAACGGCGCTGCCAGGAAGTCATCGATCACTGCTGGCAGCTCGGCGATACCAATCCCATCGTCAGCGTGCACGATGTCGGCGCCGGCGGCCTGTCCAATGCGATCCCCGAACTGCTGCACGACTCACGCGTCGGCGGACGCATCGATCTGGACAAGGTGCCCTGCGCCGATCCGTCGTTGTCGCCGATGCAACTGTGGTGCAACGAATCGCAGGAACGCTACGTTATCGGCGTGCGCCCCGAGGACCTGGCCCGCTTCGAGGCGATCTGCGTGCGCGAACGCTGTCCTTATGCGGTCGTCGGTACGGCGACAGCGGAGCAGCACCTGATGGTCGGCTACGGCGTCGAAGCGGCCACGCCGACGGGTTCCGGCGTCGCCATCGACCTGCCCATGGACGTGCTGTTCGGCAAGGCGCCGAAGATGCACCGCGACGCGAAGCGCAAGGCGCCGCGCGTGGATCTCGTCTCCGACTGCCTCGGGATCAACCTCAGGGAAGCGATGCAGCGTGTGCTGCAGTTTCCGGCGGTGGGCTCCAAGTCCTTCCTTATAACGATTGGCGACCGCAGCGTCGGCGGGCTTTGCTCGCGCGACCAGATGGTCGGTCCGTGGCAGGTGCCGGTTGCGGACTGCGCCGTGACCCTGGCCGATTTCGATGGCTATGCCGGTGAAGCCATGGCCATGGGCGAGCGCACGCCGCTGGCGGCGCTGTCGAGCGCCGACGCGGCGCGCATGGCGGTCGGCGAGGCGCTGACCAATCTCGCCGCCGCGCCGGTGGCTGAGCTCGGCGAAGTGCGCCTCTCGGCGAACTGGATGGCGGCGGCGAACTTCCCGCACCAGGATGCGGCGCTGTTCGATGCGGTGCGCGCGATCGGCATGGAGCTGTGCCCGGCGCTCGGCATCTCAATTCCGGTCGGCAAGGATTCGCTGTCCATGCAGACCGTCTGGCACGACGGCGAACGCGAGCAGAAGACCATCGCTCCCGTCTCGCTGATCGTCACGGCCTTCACCCGCATTGGTGACGTGCGCAAGGCGCTGACGCCGCAGCTGCGCATGGACAAGGGCGAGACCGAGCTCTGGTTGCTCGACCTCGGTGGCGGCCGCAACCGTCTCGGCGGGTCGGCGCTGATGCAGGTCTTCAACCGCTCCGGCGGCGTGCCGCCGGATCTCGACGATGCGGCACGATTCAAGTGTTTCTTCGACTGCATCCAGCGGGCCAATGCCGCGGGCCTGCTGCTTGCCTACCACGATCGGGCCGACGGCGGCGTGCTGGTCACCTTGCTGGAAATGGCTTTTGCCGGTCATTGCGGCCTGTCCATCGGCCTGGATGGGTGGGCCGAGAACACCTTGCGTGCGCTGTTCTGCGAGGAGCTTGGCGCGGTGGTGCAGGTGCGCCGTGACGACGTGCCTGCGTTCAAGGCGCTGCTGGCGGAGTTCGGCCTCGGCGATATCGCACACATGGTCGGCCGGCCCAAGGAAAAGCTGCAGATCGGCATTCGTCTGGGCGACGACACGCTCGGCCGCTGGGACTGGAGCGACCTCATGCGCATCTGGTCGCAGACCAGCCACGCCATGCAGCGACTGCGCGACAACCCGGTGCTGGCCGACAGCGAACAGGACTGGCGCTGTGACAGCGACGATCCGGGCATCACGCCGAAGCTGACCTTCGATCCTGCCGACGACATCGCCGCGCCGTTCATTGCACGTGGCACGCTGCCGCGCGTTGCGGTGCTGCGCGATCAGGGCGTCAACGGCCAGATCGAAATGGCCGCGGCGTTCACGCGTGCCGGCTTCGAGGCGGTCGACGTGCACATGTCGGATCTGCAGAGCGGACGGCGCAGCCTCGGCGAGTTCCAGGGACTGGCCGCCTGCGGCGGGTTTTCCTACGGCGATGTGCTCGGTGCGGGCCGCGGCTGGGCCACATCGATCCTGTTCAATCAGTCACTGCGCGACCAGTTCGCCGCGTTCTTCGCCGACCCGGCGCGGTTCGCGCTTGGCGTCTGCAACGGTTGCCAGATGCTGGCCAGCCTCAAGGACATCATTCCGGGTGCGGAATACTGGCCGCGCTTCCGGCGCAATGCGTCCGAGCAGTACGAGGCGCGCTTCGTCACGCTGGAAGTCATGGATTCGCCGTCGATTCTGCTGCGCGGCATGGCCGGCTCGCGCATCCCGGTCGTGGTCGCACACGGCGAAGGCCGTGCGGAATTCGCGCAGGGCAGCGACTACAGTCGCGTGCAGCCGTGCCTGCGTTTCGTCGACAACCGCGGCAGGGCGACAGAGAGTTTTCCACTGAATTCCAATGGATCGGTCGGCGGCCTGACCGGGCTGACGGCGGCCGAAGGCCGCGTCACGATCATGATGCCGCACCCGGAGCGCGTGCACCGCAGCGTGCAGATGAGCTGGCGTCCGGAAGGCTGGGGCGAGGATTCTCCCTGGATGCGCATGTTCCGCAACGCGCGTGCCTGGGTGGGATGAAGCTCAGTCCGCTCAAGCGCTTCCTGCTCGCCGCCCTGGCCTGGCTGCCGGCGTGCTTTGTGCTGTGGTGGTGGGTGTCGGGGCTGACCGTCAAGCTGCCGGTCTGGCTGGCCGGACAGGCGCTGAGCACGTTCTGGCCGGATCTCATCGCCAGCGTCAGTCAGGGCTTCGACAACGGCGGCATGCCGACCATGGAGGTGCTGACGCGCATCGTCGTCAGCGAGCCCGGTCCGGGCGGCCAGATGATGACCGGCTATCTGGAACCTACCGTCCATCCCTTGCTATATGGCTATTCGCTGCCATTGTTCTTCGGCTTGTGCCTGGCCACGCCGCAGGAAGAGGAGAGGCGCTGGGGCCAGCTCATGCTGGGTTGCCTGGCGATCTGGGTGGCGCAGGCCTTTGGCATCGCTGCCGATGCGCTCAAAGTGCTGGCGCTGAGTACGGGTCCCGAGGCCGCCGCAGCCGTGCTGGAAGCCGGGCTCAACGTCAATGCGATTGCCCTTTGCTACCAGTTCGGCTATCTGATTCTGCCGACCGTGGTGCCGGCCGCGCTCTGGTTGGCGCTCAACCGTCCCTTCATCGAGGCTTTGACCGGACGCAAGTTCGGGGAACCCGGCGGCGGTAGTGCCGGTCGAAACCGCGCCTCCTAGGAAAGAAGTCATGTCTGCCGTGCAATTGCCCCCTGTCGAGCCCGGCATCGAAGCCGTCGCTGCGAACCTGGACGAGAACATCAGTACGTTCCTGGTCAAGAAGGGTCGTCTCAAGGAGGCGGACCTGGTGCGTGCGCGGCGCGTGCATGAGGAATCCGACAGCGATTCGCTCGTCGACCTGCTCACCCGGCTCGGCCTGGTTTCCGAGCGTGACATGGCCGAATCGATGGCCGAACTGCTCCGGCTACCGATGCTCGGAGCCAAGGATTTCCCGGAAGCGCCGCCAGCCAACGTGACCTTGTCGGTGCGCTTCCTCAAGCAGTACCACGTCGTCCCGGTCAGCGAGAGCGAGACCGAGGTCGGCCTGCTCGTGGCCGATCCCGCCGAGCCGTATCCGGCCCGCGCGGTGGAACTGGCGACCGCCAAGAAAGTATCGCTGCTGGTCGGCCTGCGCTCGGAGATCGATGATCTGATCGAGCGCTACTACGGCCAGGGCCGCTCGGCCATGGGCACCATCGTCGAGACCCTGTCCGACGAGGCCACCCGCGGCGAAGACGACATCGAGCACCTGCGCGATCTCGCGTCCGAGGCGCCGGTGATCCGACTCGTCAACCTGATCGTGCAGCGCGCGGTCGAGCAACGCGCTTCGGATATCCATATCGAACCGTTCGAAAGCCGCCTCAAGGTTCGCTACCGTATCGACGGCGTGCTGCATGAAGTCGAGTCGCCGCCGGCGGCGTCGACCGCTGCGGTGATCTCGCGCGTCAAGATCATGGCCAAGCTCAACATCGCCGAGCGCCGCCTGCCGCAGGACGGCCGCATCATGTTGCGCGTGCAGGGCAAGGAACTCGATCTGCGCGTCTCCACCGTGCCCACATCATGGGGCGAGTCGGTCGTCATGCGTATCCTCGACCGCGAAAGCGTGGTGTTCGATTTCCACACGCTAGGCTTCACCGACGAATTCCTGCCGCGCTTCATGAAGGTGCTGGAACTGCCTCACGGCATAATGCTCGTGACCGGTCCGACCGGCTCGGGCAAGACCACGACGCTGTACACGGCGCTGTCCAAGCTCAACCAGCCCGACGTCAAGATCATCACGGTCGAAGACCCGGTCGAATACCAGATCGAAGGCATCAACCAGATCCAGGCCAAGCCGCAGATCGGCCTGGACTTCAGCCATGCGCTGCGCTCCATCGTGCGCCAGGATCCCGACATCATCATGATCGGGGAAATGCGCGACCTGGAAACCTGCCGCATCGCGATCCAGTCGGCGCTCACCGGCCATCTCGTGCTTTCGACGCTACATACGAACAACGCCGCAGGCGGTATCACCCGCCTGCTCGACATGGGCGTGGAAGACTATCTGCTGACCTCGACCGTCAACGGCATCCTCGCGCAGCGCCTCGTGCGGCGCCTGGACAAGGACCATGCCGAACCCTATACGCCGCTGCCCGAGGTCGTGCGCGAGTTCAACCTCGACAAGCTCGGTGGCCCGGGTCCGCTGCAGCTGTACAAGCCCATGCCCAGCCCGAACTATCCCAGTGGCTACTACGGCCGCACCACGATCATGGAATTCATGGTCATGTCCGATCCGTTGCGGCGGCTGGTCATGCAGCACGCCGGCATGGGTGACCTCGAACAGCAGGCGCGCAGCGAAGGCATGCGCACCATGTACGAGGACGGCCTGGTCAAGTCGCTGGCCGGCGTCACCACGCTCGAAGAAGTGCTGCGCGTCTCGCAGGAAGGCTAGGGGCGGTTCCGCACCTGGCCGTCTTTTGATTCTCCACCCCAAGAACTCACGTTAGCTCTCGCCGATGCCCTTGTTCCGCTACAAAGCCGTAACGCCCGCCGGCGAGACGCTCGAAGGCCAGATGGAGGCCGCGTCCACCGACGAGGTCATCGCGAAGCTGCAGGACGCCGGCAACATTCCGCTGGATGCGCGTGCGGCCGATACGGCCGACGGCAGCAGCCTGCTGAGCCTGCTGGCCCGACGCAATACCTTCGGCGCGTCTCAGGTCGTGCAGTTCACGCAGCAGCTGGCGACCATGCTCGGCGCGGGCCAGCCGCTGGACCGCGCACTGCAGATCGTGCTCGACCTGCCCAGCGACGAGAAAGCCCGCCGCATGCTCGAGCGTGTGCGCGATACGGTGCGTGGCGGTGCGCCGCTGTCGGATGCGCTCGAGGCTGAGCACGGCGTGTTCTCGCGCCTGTACGTGAACATGGTGCGCGCCGGCGAAGCCGGCGGCTCGCTCGACGAGACCCTGCGCCGCCTGGCCGAGTACCTCGAGCGTACGCGCGAGCTGCGCGGCAACGTCATCAACGCAATGATCTATCCGGCCTTCCTGATCGGAATGGTGTTCGCGTCGCTGATGATCCTGCTGATCTACGTGGTGCCGCAGTTCGTGCCGATGTTCAACGACATGGGCGTGGATATGCCGCTGATCACACGCATCGTCTTTGGCATCGGCACCATACTGCAGAAATTCTGGTGGCTGATGATCGTCGTGGGCGTGTTCGGCTTCGTCTGGCTGCGCAAGCAGTATTCGCAGCCGGACACGCGTCTGGCGATGGATTCGCGGCTGCTTTCGGTGAAGGTGCTGGGCGACGTCATCCTGAAGCTGGAGACCGCGCGCCTGACGCGCACGTTGGGAACTTTGGTCAAGAACGGCGTTCCGTTGTTGGGCGCGATGACGATCGCGCGCAATGTCATGAGTAACGCGGCGCTGTCCGAAGCGGTGGCTGCGGCCACGGAAGAGGTCAAGCGTGGCAATGGCCTGGGTTTCGCCCTGAGCCAGAGCAAGCGCTTCCCCAAGCTGGCTCTGCAGATGGTCGCGGTCGGCGAAGAATCCGGCGAACTGGACGGCATGCTGCTCAAGACGGCAGACACCTTCGACCTCGAAGTCAAGAATACGCTGGACCGGCTGCTGGCCGCGCTGGTCCCGGTGGTGACGATCGTGATGACGGTACTGGTGGCGATGATCATGATGGCGATCATCCTGCCGATCATGAACCTGGCCGGTTCGGTTCAATAATTCGGGAGAATGTAATGAAGTATAACTTTGCAGGCCGCAACGGCGTGCGCCGCTCCTCTGGCTTCAGCCTGCTGGAAATGCTGGCCGTGATCGTGCTGATCGGCATCGTCGCCGGCATCGTGGTCAATCAGGTCGGCAAGAACGTCGACAAGGGCAAGTGGAACGCAGGCAAGGCGCAAGTGCAGAAGCTGGCGATGAGCATCGAATCCTACGGGCTCGACAATGGTGGCCCGCCGGAGCGCCTCGAGGATCTGGTCTCCAAGCCGTCCAACGCGCCGAACTGGAAGTCCGGGTACGCCAAGGAATCGGACCTCAAGAGCCCGTTCGGCAGCGCCTTCGGCTACAAGAAGCCCGGCGAGCACGGCGACTTCGACATCGTGTTCTATGGCAAGGACGGCAAGCCGGGCGGCGAGGAATACAACGCTGACCACGGTAACTGGCAGTAATGGGTCATGAGAATGGCGGACGGCGAATCGCGCATCGGCTTTGCCGAACCGGGCATCTGCCCGGGCGCTGACGCCCGTCGTGACGGCGTCTGCCGTCGCGGCGTCGCCATTCCGCACATGCACCAGCGCGGTTTCAGCCTGCTGGAACTCATGGCGGTACTGATCCTGATCGCCATCGCCGTGACCATTGCGTCGGTCTCGGTCGCCAACAGTCTGGGCAGCGCCAGGATCCAGGCGGTCAGCCGCGAACTCGTCGCGGCGCTGCGCTACACGCGCGGCCAAGCCATCGTCAAAGGCCAGCAGAAGACGCTGGACGTTGACCTGGAAGACATGAGCTATACCGCGCCGGGCAAGTCCGCGGTGAAGTTTCCGGACAAGGTCGAGATCAAGCTGCTGACCGCGCAGAACGAACTGATCCACGACAAGGCCGGACGTATCCGCTTCTATCCCGACGGCAGCTCGACCGGCGGTCATATTTCGGTCATTGCCGGCGCACGCGAGTGGCGTGTCAATGTCGGCTGGCTGACCGGCGAAGTCGACCTCGAAGAGTTGAAACTGCGATGAGCATCTCTCCGCGCGTGCGCCGCGCCCTGCCGCCCAAGGCGGCGCGCCAGCGCGGTTTCAGCCTGATCGAAATGGTTGCGGCCTTCGTCGTGTTCGCGCTGGGCTTCGGCGTGCTCATGGGCATCCTGTCGGCATCGATCCGCAATACCCGTCTTGCCGCCGATTACACCCAGGCGGCGCTCTGGGCCCAGTCGCTGCTGGACGTGGTCGGTATCGGCGAAAAGCTCGAGCCCGGCCGCAAGAGCGGGCGCTTCGACGACGCATTCCGCTGGGAGCTGGACATCAGCAAATACGAACCGCCGCCCTCCGAGAATGCGGGGCCGACGGCGGAAAGCTTCCAGAGCATCGAACTGTTCCGCGTCGACCTGGAGGTGCTCTGGGGCGAGAGACGCAGTCCGCGCAGTGCCCATTTCGTCTCGTTACGTTCGGCCAACGCCGAGGCCAGCGGGATCGGCGGTGCGTCCGGCGAGCGCAGCGACGGCGTCAACGGCAACGAAGGCACGAAACGATGAGGGCGCCCTGTCGGAACTCCGCCGGCTTCAGTCTGCTCGAGGTGCTGCTGGCGATCACCCTGCTCGCGCTGCTGCTGACGGGTGCCATGAGCGGCATCCGCACGGCTACCCGGGCGATGCATGCGGGCGAGCAGGTTATCGAGCGCACCAACCGCCTGCGTGTCGCACAGGAATTCATCCGCCGCGAGCTTGGCCGCAGCCTGCCGCTCGCGTTCGGCCAGGAACACGGCAGCGGCGCCAATTTCGTGTTCCAGGGGGAGAAGGACTTCCTGCGCTTCGTCGCACCCATGCCCGGCCACCTGAGTCGCGGCGGGCCCTATGTGCAGACACTGGAGCTCGCGCGCGGCCGCGACGGCCTGCAACTGGTGTTCACACACAACATGCTCAACGGTTTTGATCTCGACAAGCTCAAGCCCGACGACGGCCAGGCTGTGATGTTGCTCGACGGCATCCGTCGCGGCCGTTTCGAATACCGCAAGTTCGATGACCAGAATGAACTCGAAGACTGGAAGGACGACTGGGAAAACCCGTCGCTGCTGCCGGTCATGTTACGCATCGATCTGGAGATGACGCCCGAGTCGGGCCTGACCTGGCCCACCATGGAAATACCGCTGATCCTCGACACCAGCGGCGGCGTGCGCATGTTCCAGCAGCGCGTGCCGCAGCCGGGTCAGACACCCAACCCGTCGCTAGGCGGCGCCGAGACGTCGAAAGAATGAATTCGGCCCGGTACCAGCGCGGCGTCGCGTTCATCCTCGTGCTCTGGGTCATCGCGCTCATGAGCATCCTGCTCGGCAGTTTTGCCGTGATCGCGCGTACCGAGAATCTGCAGGCGCGACATCTGTTCGACACGACCGCGGCGCGCTACGCGGCCGAAGCCGGAATCCATCGCGCCGTCTATGAGCTGCGTAATCCGGATCCGTTGACGCGCTGGGTCGCCGACGGCCGACCTTACGAGTTCGACTTCGACGGCGCGGCGATCGAGCTGCGCATGACCGATGACAGCGGCAAGCTTGATCTCAACGTCGTCGACGCGATTGTACTCAGAGCGTTGTTCAATGGCGCGGGTATCGAGGCCCAGCGTGCCGAGGAACTGGCCGAGGCCATCGTGGACTGGCGTGATCCCGACGATCTGGCCAGTCCGCACGGCGCTGAGGAGGCCGACTACAAGTCCGCCGGCCTGAAATATGCGCCGCGGAACGCGCCGTTCGAAACGGTGTCCGAAGTGCAGCAGGTGCTGGGGATGGACTACGACACCTACCACCTGATCGAGAAGGGCCTCACGCTCTATTCGGGCCGCAATCAGCCCAGCCCCGCATACGCGCCGCTCGAGGTGCTGCGGGCTCTTCCGGGCATGACCGAGGAACAAGCACAAATGCTGCTGACCCAGCGCCAAGCGGTACCGCCGGGCATGCCGTCCAACCTGATGCTGCCCGACGGAACCCCCATCGTGGCAGAGGGTGGGGGGCTGACGTATAGTATCGAGTCCCGCGCCACGCTCCCGAACGGCTCCAGCACTCGACTGGACGCCACCATACGGCTGGGCGGACAGGGCGTAGGCGGCAGGCCGTTCGTGGTCCTGCGCTGGCGCGACGGCGAAGATCAGTAATGGCCATTCTAGACGTGCTCGAACCTCAGCTCGTCCGCTTGCGGGCGCGCTATGCCAAAACACCGCTGCCGCGCTTCTTTGCGTGGTGGGGCGGTGAGCTGCTGTCTTTCCTGCCGTCGTCCTGGCGTGCGGCACTGGCCGAAGGCCGTGAATCACTGCTGCTGCATATCGCCGACAACACCCTGGTGCTGCAGCGCGAGGCCGCGCGCGGCGCCACCGAATTCGGCAAGGTTGACCTGACCCAGGATACGGACGTGCAGCGCAGTGATTTCCAGCGTCTGCGCGCACGTATCGATGAGCCGCAGCTACGCCAGTTCTTCTGCGTACCGACCGCGCGCGTGCTGCACCGCTCGCTGAACCTGCCGGCGGCAGCCGAGGGCAATCTGCGTCAGGTGCTCGGGTTTGAGATGGACCGGCAGACACCGTTCAAGGCCGATCAGGTCTATTACGACTATGCCGTGCGCGGGCGCGACGCTGCCGGACGCCAGCTTCTGGTGGACCTCGTCGTGATGCCGCGTGGGGCGTTCGACGAGGAACTGGCCCCGATCAGTCAGCTCGGCATCCCGCTCGACGGCGTGGATTGCTGGCTCGACGAGGCCAACGGGCAGCGCCTCGGCGTAAACCTGCTGCCACCGGAGCGTCGTGCGCGCCGCAGCAACCAGCGGTTGTGGATCAACCTGGGCTTGGCTGCACTGACCGTCATCCTCGCGCTCGGCGTGATGGCACGCACCGTGGCCAATCGCCAGGTCGCGCTGGAGAACATGACGGCCGAAGTGCAGGCTGCGCAGGAAGAAGCCAAGCTGGTCGCCGCGCTGCGCAAGACGCTGGAAGAAACCATCGAGTCTGCCAACTTCCTGACCCAGAAAAAGCGCACGATCGTGCCGGCCATCGCGCTGCTCAGGGATCTGACCGAACGCCTGCCCGACAGCACCTACCTCGAGCGCCTCAACGTGACCGAGGACGGCCGCGTGGAACTGCAAGGCCTCAGTGACCGTTCCGAAAATCTCATTGCCGAACTGCAGAAGTCCAGGGTGCTGACCGACCCCGCGTTTCAGGGCGTAGTGCAGCCCGACCCACGCGTAAAGAAGGACCGCTTCAACCTCGTGGCCCAGCTCAAGGCGCGCGAACCGTCGCAGTCGGCGCCGCCGGGCGCGCCTGCCGCACCGGCGGTCGAAACCAAGGAAGGGAGCGCGAATGCGCCTGCTGCCGGAAAAGAATAACAGCCGCGTCCTGGCGGTCGTGCTGACGCTGATCGTGTTGCTGCTGGGCTATCTGCTCGGCGTGCACTGGTGGTTCGTCGCACCACACCTGGACATCGCATCGCAGATGAGCGATCTGCGCGAGCAGCAGCAGCGTTTCCAGGAAACGAGCAAGCAGCGCGCCGAGATCGAGAAGCGTCTTGCCGACGTGCGCAGCTTCGAACAGAGCAACCAGGCCTTCCTGGGTCAGACCGACGCGGCCGGTGCCGCCGCCGATCTGATCCAGCGCATGAAGCAGGCCGTGACCGAGCACGGCGGCGACCAGAACCGCTGCCAGGTCCTGACCCATCAGCAGCTGACTGGCGGCAAGCCCGAACTCTACGAAAAGGTCACCATCCAGGTACGCATGCGCTGCGACCTCGAGCCCCTGTCCTCCATCATCTACCAGCTCGAAAGCGGCAAGCCTTACCTCTTCGTCGACCAGCTCATGGTTTACAAGCAGAACTACGGCTACGTCGCTCCCGGGCAGAAGCAGCCCCAGCAGAGCGCGCTGGACATCCGCTTCAACCTGTCGGGCTATATGCGCAAGCGCGGAGCGGAGAAGGCATGAACGCCCGCACCGCACGCGTGATCACCCTGGGTCTGGCCGGCGCCTGCGGCTTCATGGCGCTGGTCGGCGTATTGGCCTGGATGGGGGCCGGCCGCGGTTACGGCTGGCTGCCGGAGACCGAAGCGCCGCCGGTCACGGGCGTCGGTCGCATCGACACGGAAGCCGTTGTGATGCCGCCGGACTCCGAATTCGCCGAAGTCCGCCAGCGGCCGATCTTCAATGACGACCGCAAGCCGACGCCGATCGTCGAAGACGTGAAGACCGACACACCGCCGCCGGTGCCGCTCAACATCACGCTGACCGGCATCGTGCTGACGCCCGACGTCAGGCTGGCCATGGTTCGCGACAACGCCAAGAACGAAGCCGTCTCGCTGCGCGTGGGCATGCCCCTGCCGGGCGAGCAGCAGGGCTGGACCCTGACCGAGATCCGCGCACGCAGCGTCGTGTTCAAGAATCCGCAGGACGAAACCTCGGAAGTGGAACTTGAGGTTGCCCCAGGACTCACAGTACCCCCCAGCCCGCGGCCCACGCCCCCGGCCGGCGCCGCCTCGCCACCACCGGCTCCACCGGGCGGCAATGCCCCGACCACGGTTCCAGGACAGCCGCCGCCGGATCGGGCCGCCGAACTGCAACGCCGAATCGAAGAGCGCCGCCGCGAGATGCGCGAGCAGGCGGAGAAGCTGCGCGAGCAGCAGGAACAGGTCAAATGAACGGAGTGCCACCAGTGCGTCTACGTCTGTATCCCCTTTGCCTGGTCGCGCTGCTGGTCGCGCTGGGCGGCTGCTCCTCGTCGGGGCCGGTCCGGCCCGAACGTGCCGACGAGCTGCCGACACAATCGGCGCAGTCGGAAACGATGGCCGAGAAAGTCCTTACCGGCAAGATCGATGACGGTCCGATCGCCTTGAGCCGCAGCAAGGATCCGTTGGCACAGCCCCCGCAGCCCGAAATCGAGAAGGGAACGGCCAAATTCCTCAACGAAGCCGCCGCGCGTGCGCCGGTGCCGTCCGTGCCCGATGGCGACGGCCAGCTGACCTTCAATTTCGAGAATCAGCCGATCCAGGCCGTGGCTAAGGCCATCCTGGGCGACCTGCTGCAGCTCAACTACGTCATTGCGCCCGGCGTGCAGGGCAACGTGAGCTTTTCCACGTCCAAGCCGATCAAGTCCGACCAGGCCATGTCCATCCTGGAGATGTTGCTGTCCTGGACCAACAACTCGATGGTCTACAGCGAGGGCCGTTACACGGTGCTGCCGACCAAGGATGCGTTGCCCGGGAAGCTGGTCCCGCGGATCGCCGCGCCCAGCTTGGCCCGGGGTTACGAAGTGCGCGTATTTCCGCTGCGCTTCGTCTCGCCCAAGGAAATGGAGAAACTGCTCAAGCCGTACGCCAAGCCCGACGCCTTCGTCTCGGTCGATACGGCGCGCAGCATGCTCGTGCTCGCGGGCACCGGCACTGAGCTGTCCAACTACCAGCGCACGATCGACACCTTCGACGTCGACTGGCTCAAGGGCATGTCGATAGGTGTGTATGCGGTCGTCAATGTCGAAGTCGCGAAGATCATGCCTGAGCTCGACAAGCTGTTCGGCGCCACCGGCGAGTCGCCGATGGCGGGCATGTTCCGCTTCGTTCCGATCGAGCGTACCAACTCGGTCATCGTGATCACGCCGAATCCGGACTACCTGGCTCAGGCCGAGGAATGGCTGCGCCGGCTCGATCAGGGCGGCAGCGAGAACGGCACCCAGCTCTATGTGTACGATGTGAGGAATGTAAAATCGATCGACCTTGCCGACCGTCTCAACGAGGTGTTCACCGGCCAGCGCAGCAGCAGTTCCTCGCGCAGCACCAGTTCGCGCGGCGGCGTCGCGCCTGGACTGCAATCCGTCGAAGTGCGCGGCACCAACGATTCCAGTCGTCGCGCTGAACAGACGCGCGAAAGGCAGGCCGCTGCGGCCGCGGGCGGTGCGGGCGGTGCGGGCGGCGGAGCCGCAGCGTTCACCATCGGCGACGAGGAATCGGAAGTGCGCATCACCGCCGTCGAAGAGAACAACCAGATCCTGGTCATGGCGACGCAGAGCCAGTGGGGCATCATCCAGAGCGCGATCAAGCGACTCGATGTAGAGCCTCTGCAGGTGCAGATCGAGACCAAGATCCTTGAAGTCTCACTGGTCGGCGATCTCGAATACGGCGTGCGCTGGTTCCTGGAAGGCCTTATCGGTACCAGTAATCAGGGCGACAACCGTTTCACGCAGTCGCAGCCTGGAAATCAGCAGCGCGGGCTGTTCGGTGCGAGCAATACGCCGTCGTCGAGTAACCAGAACATCTTTTTCTCTTTTATCAACAGCGAGATCGAAGTCGCGATCAATGCGCTGCAGACGAACTCCAACACCAAGACTCTGTCTGCACCGTCCTTGGTCGTGCTCAATAACAAGGAGGCGCGCATCAACGTCGGCGACCAGATTCCGGTCGTGCAGAATTACCTGAGCGGCGGCTTCACAGGCGGCACCAACGGCAACGTCAATACCGGCACGAGTTACGGGTCGGTGCAGTTTCGCGACGTCGGCGTGATCCTGACGGTGACGCCGCGCGTCAATCCGGGCGGCCTCGTCTACATGGAAGTCTCGCAGGAAGTCAGCAAGCCCGGCGTGCAGGACGTTACCGGCAACTACAGCGTGGCCAAGCGTGAAATCGAAACCGAAATCGCCGTGCAGAGCGGTCAGACCGTGCTGCTGGGCGGCCTGATCGGCGAATCCGAAGTGGCTGGCAAGGACGGCGTACCCGGCCTGAGCCGCATACCCATCATCGGCAACCTGTTCGGCCACACCAAGAAGAACCGCACCCGTACCGAGCTCATCGTGCTGATCACGCCGCGCGTGGTGGGTAACGCGATCGATGCACGCAGCATCACCGAGGAATATCAGCGCCGCTTCGAATCGCTGCCACCGATCAAGGGAGCCGGCGGCGACACGCTGGAGGCGGCCTTCGGCGACAAGGGCGGCGACAAGAAGAAGCAGAAGTGACGAATATCGGAGTAAGCGAATGAAAAATCTGAAAACCCTGTTATTGCTGCCCGCATTGCTTGGCCTTCTGGCCGGCTGCGCCGCGGGCACCACAGGCGGTGCCAAGAAGGGCGGCACAGTTGAAGAGCGCGCGGTCAAGCGCTGGGAGCTGCTGATCGCCCACAATGCCGCCGAGGCGTATGAGTACCTGACTCCCGGATACCGGTCGACCCATCCCAAGGATCAATATGCCGCATCGATGTCCAGCCGGCCGATCAAATGGAAGAAGGTCGAGCTCATGGACAAGAGTTGCCCGGATGAGGACACCTGCAATGTTCGCCTCGTTGTCGATTTCGAGCTGCGGATCGCGGCCGGCATTCCCGGCCCTGTTGCAAGTACTGATGTCCAGAAGGAAAAATGGCTCCGCCTCAAAGGCCAGTGGTATCACCTTCCGGCACAGTGAGCCGGCTCCTGGAGCCGGATTTCGTGGGATTGCGTTGCCATGACCTTTGTTCTAGCATTGGCGCGCTGTTGCCCTACCATGCCCAAAAAAGGCGGGCCAAAACCGCTGTTGCGGAGCATGGTCGGTTGTGAGCAAAAGCCCTGTGGTTCATTAGGAGTGTTGTGATGAAAAGAAATAATTTGACGACTTCGGTTGTCGCAGGCCTCGCCGCAGTCGCCGGCCTTGCCAGCACCGCGAACGCCGTTGAGCTGAATCCGGATGGTACCGGCCAGGTTCTCGTCTACCCGTACTACACGGTTAACAAGAACCAGCAGACCATCGTCTCGGTGGTCAACACCACCAACATCGCCAAGGCGGTCAAGGTTCGCTTCCTCGAGGGTCACAACTCTCGCGAAGTCCTCGACTTCAACCTGTTCCTGTCGGAATACGACGTCTGGACCGCCAGCGTGTTCGCGCTGTCCGACGCCGGCCTGTCGGGTGATGGCGCTGCCATGACCACGACCGACAAGAGCTGTACCGCCCCGAACAAGGATGTCTGGACCGGCTCGCTCGGCACCGGCCGTCCGTACCAGGCGTTCCTGCCGTTCGCTTACACCGGCGATAACGTCGATACCGGCCCGACCGATATCGCGCGTACCCGTGAAGGCCACATCGAGCTGATCTCGATGGCCGACCTGAACGGCGCGCTGCGCACTGCCGTTACCCACACGTCGGCTGGCACCCCGGCCAACTGTAACGTCGTGCAGGCGATCGACCCGTCCAACACGCTGCTGGTCCCGCCGACCGGCGGTCTGTTCGGCGCCGGCGGCGTTGTCAACGTTGCTCAGGGTACGTTCTATACCTACAACGCTGACGCGATCGACGGATTCACGATCACGACCCTGTTCTCCGATCAGGCCTCGCTGACGCCGTCCCTGGCTCAGGCCAACACCGGCCCGGGCATCGCTACCGCGTATGTGTTCGGTTCGGCTGGTCAGCTGATCCGTTCGGACTACTCGACGGTCGGCGCTCCGAGCAATGCGATCGACGCCGTGTCGGCCGTGTTCATGTCGTCCAACCTGTTCAACGAATATAACGTTGACGCGTCGGTCGGCTCGAATACCGATTGGGTTGTCACCTTCCCGACCAAGCGATTCTATGTCGACAACCAGATCCTCGGCGTGCCGCTCGAAGATCCAGGTGCGATCCAGCCGTTCCGTTACACCTTCGGTGAAGACGCCGTTGGCAACGGTCTCGGCCTGTCCTGCACCCAGGTTGAACTGGGTCAGTACGATCGCGAAGAAGGTCGTCCGCAGGGCGTCGCTCCGCCGTTCTCGCCGCCGCCTCCGGGCCAGCCGGCTTCCTCGCTGTGTAAGGAAGTCAACGTCATCAGCTTCCTCAACGTTGCTACGGCTCCGACCGAGTCGGGCGTGCTGGGCTCGACGCTGGTCACGAACGTCCGTCCGTTCGCTGCTGCTGGTTGGATGCGTCTCGGCTTCACGCCGGCTGCGCAGCCGCACTTCAGCCGCGCCTCGATCGACGGCGACGTCTACGCTGGTCTGCCGGCTACCGGCTTCGAAGCGGTCAACTACGTCAACGCCAACGTGGCTCCGGGCGTGCTGTCGAACTACAGCGGTCTGTTCCGTCACCGCGCCAGCCGCGCTTGCACCAACGCGACGGCTGCTTGCTCCTGATATCCATCAGGTAGTAGGTGCTTGCTAGTAGGAAGAAGGGCCCCTCTGGGGCCCTTCTTTTTGGGATCGGTTTCTGAGCTTTATTGCTGAGTACGCAAGCGGCTCGATTGATGGCCAACAGGTAGCGCCGAGTTCGTTCTGCTTTGAAACGTTGACGAGTCGACGAAGCTCCCGCGCACTTGCAAAATCGCTGCGGCGCCCCTTATGCAAACTCTCCTCGTGGTCTGACCCGTGCCGGCACCGCCAAGCGTGCCTTTGGTGCCATTCGGACGATTTTTCCCTCGCCGTCGTCTTGCCAATTCGTTCACTTGCAACTTGATTTAACGAAGGGTTTGCACGTAGCGGCCGGTCAGGCGTTAAAATTCGCTCGCTCTCATTTGAATTGGAACTTGTCAATGCCTGCATTGCGCCTGTCCGCCGTTGCGCTGCTGTTGTCGATCGCGGCCGCCTCTGGTTCTGCCAATGCCCAGACGACTCTGCGGCTTACCTGGACCCCGATTGGCGGCGGCCCGCAGAAGGTCTGCGAATACACCACCGACGCAAACGGCGTAAGCATGGACCCGGCCACCGGCGCCCTGCTGGCCGCGGGCTCGTTCTCGGGCACCGACTGCCCAACTGGTACGACTCCGGTTTCGGATCCGGTCATCACGAATGGCATTACCACTGCCGACATTCCCACGTCGACCACGACGGGCGCCACGCACAGTGTCACCTGGACCGCCAACGCGGACAGCTGCAGCTATGCCGGCAGCGTCACGCCGGAAGCGATTGCGAACTGGCCGCTTACTGGCAATGTTTGCAGCAACGCGACCGCGTGCGCTCAGGGGCTCACCGTGCCGGTGACGATTCCGGGCACCATAGGCGCGTACCGATTCCAGCTGACCTGCAACAAGGCCGGCTCAGCCGTAACAGCAACGTCAGGGCTGAACGTAACGGTTTCGCCTGGTGGCGGCGGCGGTGATACCTGCGTCAACAACAGCGGCATCTCACGTCTTACGTTCGGTCGTGTGCAATACAACGATACGAGCGGCCGCGACACCGATCTGACCTTGTTTGAGAACGTATTCGGTCATAACCCGGGCGGGGAGTCGCGTCTGTTTCCGGGGACGGTCAACCTCAATCAGCGCATTTTTATCCCCCGGAACCAGTATGTATCGCTGAAGTTCACGGTCCCGCCGAACTTCCCGAATCAGACGTATGGCCAGTTCCGTTTCGAAGAGACGCAGCCGGCTACCCTGCGCATGTCGTTTACGATCAGCAAGACGTGCGGCGATTTCTCCGCCACGCCGACACCCCCGATGACCGCCCCGTGCATCATGAACAACGGTCCGGTCAACAGCACGCTGGCGTGGGGCTATTACGTCGGCGCGACGAACATCTGTCAGGTCTTGCCGGGTGAAACGTACTATCTGAATATCATCCATGCATCGCTCAGCAACCTGACCGGCTCCGGCTGCACGGGTACCTGCGGCAACACAATCCAGAACCAGAAATCCGGTGGTACGGGCTGGCCGGCGAGCATCGAAGAAACAGAGTAATCCCCGCGCGGCCTGCACCACCCGGTGCAGGCTGTCATCCGGGAATGGTGTGGCCTCAGGAACTCGGTCCGGTTCTCACAGTCCATCCAGACTCTTCAACCGGAGGGCGCGCTTTTTGCGCGCCCCCTTTCTTTTTGGGGCACTCAATGCACAAAGTGATTCTCGCTCTGGGATTGCTCGCGTCCGCGACGACGGGCGCGGCCGGCAACAGCGATTCGGATACGCTCGTCGTATCGCAAGGCACGGCCCGCGTAACGCTCGGCGACGTCGATGCCTACGTTCACCGCATTCCGGAGACTGACCGCAGCGGCTTCATGAACAAGCCGGAGCGTATCGAAACGATGCTTCGCAACATGTTGCTGGACAAGCAGCTCGCCAGTGAGGCCCGCCAGCTCGAGATCGATAAGGATCCCGTCGTGCAGCGGCAGATTGCGCTAGCGGTAGAGAACGCGTTGTCGCGCGCCCGAGTCGAGAAGTTGCGGGAATCGCTGAAGGCGCCGGATTTCACCGAGCAGGCGCGCGAGGAGTACCAGGCAAACAAGCAAAAGTACGCCACGCCAAAACGCTATGACGTCAAGCACATCCTGTTCGACACGAAGTCGCGCACGCCGGAGCAGGCGGAAGCCCTGGCCAAGGAAACCGCCGAAAAGCTCAAGCGCGACCCTTCTCAGTTCGACAGTTTCGTGGAATCGCTGTCTGACGATCAGAGCAAGAAGGACAACCATGGCCTGATCGAAAACGCCGCATCGGAAAGTTTCGTCAAGCCGTTCGCCGAGGCCGCGGCCAAGCTGCAGAACGTCGGTGACCTCTCGCCGCCGGTACAGACGTCCTTTGGCTATCACCTGCTCAAGCTCGTGAAGACCGAGCCGGCGCAGCAGCAGCCGTTCGAACGTGTCAGCCAGTCCATCATTTCGAGGCTGAGCGCCGAATGGATGGAAGCGCAGATACGCGGCCATCTCGACAATTTGCGCAACCAGGCCATGGACCCGAAGCCGGAAGTGCTGGCGACCCTGCGTGAGCGGTACAGCGAATCGGCGAATGCGGGAGCGGGCATCCCGGCCACCATCGCCAGGCCCGCCGCCGATAACGCGGCTCCGCGCAAGTGACGACGGCGCTTGCGCGGCCGAGTGCCGTGCAAGCGCCGCGGCCGGCTGAGCAGCGTTGCGCACCCTCGATACGGTAGCGGCCAGGCGCATCGCGCCGGTCCTCGCGCTGGCATTCCAGCTCGCCCGACGCGATCTGCGCAATCGCTATCTCGGCAGCTTCAGCGGCGGCGCATGGGCTCTGCTGCAGCCACTCGTGCAGCTGGCCGTATACGCTTTCGTATTCGGATACATATTCCGACAGCGCCTGCCCGGTGCCGATGCGCCGGGCTACGTGCCGTTCCTCGTCGTCGTCATGTGGCCGTGGACGGCGTTTGCCGAAGCCGTGAGTCGCGCGACCACCGCGATCCAGGACAACGCCAGCCTCATCGGTAAAGTCGCCCTGCCGCGCGCGGCACTGGTGTTGGCGCCGGTGATGGCCTCGTTCGCGATCCACGGCATCGGCTTTCTCGGACTGCTGCTGGTCATGCTGCTGGCAGGTGCGGGCATAGCGCCTGCCGGCCTGGCACTGATGCTGCCGGCGCTGGCGCTGCTGTTTCTGTTTGCGCTCGGCCTGGCATTGCTGCTGTCGGCGCTGCAGGTGTTCGTACGTGATATCGCACCGGCGTTGCCGCAGATCCTGATGCTGTGGATGTTCCTCTCACCCGTGTTCTATGGCCGCTATGTAATGCCGGAATGGGTAAGGCCGTGGTTCGACCTGAATCCAATGACCGGATTCGCCGAGTATTTGCGGTTTGCGCTGCTGAACATGCCCGCGCCCGGTCTGCGCGCGGTGGCGTGCAGCCTCGGCGCCGTGGTCCTTGTCCTCGCACTCGGACTGTTCGCGTTCCGCCGTCTGCAGCGGCATTTCGAGGACTTCCTGTGAGCGTGCTGGTCGAGGCGCGCGGCCTCGGCAAGAGCTATCCGCGCGTGTTCCGCCGCAGTGACCGGTTCCGCGCGCTGTGCAGCCTGCTCGCCGGGCGAGCCTCGGGGGAAGTCTCGCCGGTGCTGCAGGGAATCGACCTGTGCGTGCCGCGTGGCCAGTCGCTCGGCCTGATCGGCGACAACGGCGCTGGCAAGTCGACCTTACTGAAACTGCTGACCGGCGTACTGACACCAACCCACGGCAGCGTGCACGTCAACGGACGTATTGGCGCGCTCTTGGAACTCGGGGCGGGTTTCCATCCCGAATACAGCGGCCGCGACAACATCGCGATGGCTGCGACCTTGCAAGGTTTTTCCGCTGACGATCTTGCCGCGCGTCTCGCCGACATTGTCGCGTTCGCCGATATTGGCCGGTACATCGATGAGCCGGTCAAACACTATTCGTCGGGAATGGTCGTACGGCTGGGTTTCGCCATTGTCGCGGCGACGCGTCCGGATCTGCTGATCACCGACGAAGTACTTGCTGTCGGCGACGAATCCTTCCAGAAGAAATGCATACGCTGGATGGAAGACTATCTGGAGCAGGGCGGCACCCTGATCCTGGTCTCCCACAGCATGTACCACATCCAGAAACTGTGCCGGCAGGCGCTGTGGCTGCGCGAAGGCCGCATGCAGGCCAGCGGCGACGTGTTCGACGTGACCCAAGCCTACCTGGCCTACCACGAACGCAAGTCCGCCGCCGACGAAGCCCGCGAACGCGACCTCGATGCCGTGCGCGGCCTCGAATTCCATGTGCGTGCGATGCGCGTCAACGGCGAGGAGGCCGAAACCCTGCCGGCGCTCGAGCAAGGAGCCGCGTTGACGGTCGAGGCCACGATCGCTTCCCGCGACGGCCGCGTGCCGGTCGTCAATATCGGCTTCGCCCGTGCCGACGGTACGCCGGTCTACGGGGTCAGCAGCGACATGGACGGCGTACAGCCAGCCCCTCTCCCCGACGGCGATTTTCGCATCGTGCTGCATATTGCCGAGCTGCCGTTACTGCCGGCGAGTTACACGATCCGCGTCCATCCGCTGGATAGCGAAGGCTTGCGCCTGTTCGACACCGTCGAACGCACTCTGACCGTCAAAGGGCGCAGTTCCGAGTCGGGACTGGTGCGGCTGGCCCACGTCTGGGAACATGCCGCCCCCTTGAGCAGGAGCCGAGGCGAATGAGCGCTGGCGCAGCCCTGGAATTCACCGGAGAACGCTTCACGCCGGAGTGCGTGCGCGAGATCTGGTACGAGCATTGGCACCGTTATGCCCTGGTCCGCTCCTGGGCGCGGGGCCGCCGCGTGCTCGATGCGGCCTGCGGTGAAGGCTATGGCAGCGCGCTGCTCGCCGGGGTGGCGGAATCGGTACTTGGCCTGGACGTGGATCCGGTCGCCGTCGCGCATGCGCGCAGCCGCTATGCCGGCACGAGCAACCTCAGCTTCGACCAGGCCGATGCGACGCGTCTGTCGCTGCCGGCGGCGAGCTTCGATCTCGTTGTCTCGTTCGAAACGCTCGAGCACGTGGCAGCTCAGGATGGCCTGCTCGATGGGCTGAGCCACGCCCTGAGCGATGACGGCCTGCTGGTGATTTCCTCGCCGGACAAGGCGACCTACGGCGATGCGGCCGGCTTTCGCAACGAATTCCATGTGCGCGAGCTGTATCGCGACGAATTCGAGCAGCTGCTCCGCGCGCGTTTCACGCACGTACGCGTCTACGCGCAGCGCCTGCTGTTCCAGTCGGCGATCTGGTCGCTGGATCCGCCGACCCTGGAGACGGCCGGCCATTACGTGACCGCCAGTAGCGACGGGCAGGTCGAGGAAGGGTTGGTCTACGCCCCGATGTATTTCATCGCGGTCTGCTCGCGGCGCCCGCTGCCGCCATTGCCGGCGACGTCCTGGTTCGGTGATCGCGACGAATCCGTCTATCGGCACTACAATCACGAGATCCGCAAGAACATGTCGGCCGGCGCGCGCATCGCCGAGCTGGAGGCGCAGCTCGAAGCCGCGCTGCAGCGGGAACGCGCTGCAGCACCCGGACCGACCGACGGCGTCGCCGAACCACCGCGGCAATCCTGGTGGCGCCGCTGGGCTGGCGGTCCGGACTGAGGCAAAAGACCAGCTGCCGCCGCGCGGCTTGCACATCACCGACGACATCGATACGCGCCACGGCCGACGGCCGCGCGCCGACTCAGGCAAGGGCAACAGGGTTACATGAGCAACAACCTGCAATACCAATACACCTTCGACGCCACGCCGGCACCTGCCGCGCCTGTGCGTCCCGACCCGAACGCCCCGCTGTTCGCGTCCGAGGATGCGCTCGTGGCATCGCTGTCCAACAGCGAGTGCGTGTTCCAGGTCAAACGCACGGGCGACGCCCATGTAATGACCTTTCAGGTGTTGCAGGCGCTCGATCAGTGCCGCGAATTCCGCACGCTGGACGAACACGTGGCGCGCATCCAGAGCACGGTCCCTGGCCTGGAGCAGCAGCGCGAGGCCGTCACCCGCGTGCTGCAGAGCCTGATCGAGCGCGACCTGCTGATCTCCGATACCCGTTTCACCGAGCGCCTGGCATCCGGTGCGACGCCGGTTCGAGCGCCATTGCGCGCGATCTTCGTGCGCGCTTGCGACCGCCCGGCCCAGCTCGAGCGCCTGCTGGCCTCGATCAGCGAATACGAGCGCCGCCACCGTGCCGGCCGCCACTACGTCGTGCTCGACGACTCGGTGCTTGCCGCCAATATCGATCGGCATCGTGACCTGTTGCGCGAGTTCGCCCGAACCCTGGGATGCAAAGTCACCTATGTCGGACCGGCCGAGCGCCAGCGTCTCGTCGAACGTCTCGGCAAGGCTGTTCCGAATCGCCAGGCGGCGCTTCAGCAAATGCTGCTGCCGCAGACCGGAGCGACTCGCTTCGGCGGCGGGCGCAGCTGGAATCTGGCTCTGCTGCTGTCGGCCGGCGACCGCTTCGTCATGTTCGACGACGACCAGTGCCTGCCGCTTCGCCGGCACGAACTTGCGCGCGACGGTCTGGATCTCAATCCGACCCAGCTGCCGTTTGCGCGCTTCTACCGCAACATGGAAGAGGCACTGGCTGCCGGCGATGAGCTCGGCGACGACCCGTTCAACCTCCATCTCGACGTCTGCGGCATCGGCCTCGGCGAGCTGATCGGCCGTAGCGAATACGGTCTCAATCGCGAGTCGCTGCGCGGCCTGAACCTGGCGCGGCTCGCGCACCTCAACAGCGCCACGCGCGTGCTCGCAACCCAGCAAGGCACTTACGGAAGCGCGCGCTCGGAAAGCGCCGCATGGATCTACCACCTCGACGCGGCCGGCCGTGCAGACCTGTGTGCCGACCGCGATGGCTATCTCAGCAACATCGAGGCGCACTTCATCTGGCAGGGCACGCAGCGCGCGCGCCTGGGGTCGATTTCCTGGTTCACGCCATTCTCTTTCGACAACAGCCAACTGCTGCCCTGCACGAATGCGCTGGGTCGTGGCGAGGACGCGCTGTTCTCCGCGGCGGCACATTTCTGTCATCCGGACGCGCTGGTGCTTGAGCTGCCGGTCGCGGTCGGACACCTGCAGGAACAGATCCGGCGCCGTTCGCCGCGCTCCCTGCAGGCGAGCACGCCGCGTGTGAACCACTTCGCGACCGACTATATCCAGCGCCAGTTCGGAAATTTCCTGGCCAGCGATCCGTCTCAGCGTCTTGGCCTGCTGGCCAACATCTTCCGCGACCTCGCGGGCGCGAATCAGGCCGCACGTATCACCCATCTGCGCGAATACCTCAACTACGTGCGCGCCGATGCGATCGAGCGCCTGCAGCAGACATTCGAGGGCGCCACCGACGCGCCGGTGTACTGGCAGGCCGACGTGCGCAGCATCATCGATGCCAACGGTCGGGCGCTGATCGCCAAAGCACCTCCGCGCCTGGGCGACTGGAGCGACGAATACGATCCGGCCGCCTGCGCCCAGGCCCTGCGCCAGGAACTGGGCGAACTCGCCGACAGCTACGACGCCTGGCCGCAGCTGTGGGAACATGCGCGCGAGTCCGGCGACAAGCTTTTGGCCGGCGTCTGACGACGGCGGTCGCATGCGGTTGCCGGCGCTGACCAGTATCATCGTCGTCGCCGCCGACAGCGGCGCCGGACTGCTGGACGCTGCACGCCGCGCACTCGCCAGTAGCGCTGCGGTTGAGCTGCTCGTCAGCGACAACGCGAGCAGCGACGGCAGCGTCACCGCGGTCGCGGCAGAATTTGCTGACGACTCACGTGTGCGCATTTTCCACAACGGGGCAAATCTCGGTTTTGGTGCCGGGGTGAATCGCGTGGCGCCGATGGCCCGCGGCGATTTCCTGCTGATCCTCAATCCCGACTGCCTGCTCGAGTCCGACACAGTCGCGCGTCTGCGCGCTCGTGCGGCGACGGTCCCCAGGCTCGGCGTGCTTGGCGCGCGCATCCGCCATCCCGACGGCAGCGACGAACCCGCCTCGATCCGGCGCGACCCGACCCTGCGCCGCAGCCTGCTGAGCCTGAGCGGTCTCGCGCGCTTCGCTTCGCACCGGCGTGTGTGGCAGGGTGTGGACGAAACCCTGGATGTGGCCGAGCGGGGCGAGGATCGAGCGGCCGAGGTCGTTTCCGGTGCGCTGATGTTGCTACCGCACGCTGTATTTGACGCCGTCGACGGCTTCGACGAAGGATATTTCCTGCATTGCGAAGACCTGGACCTGTGCCGGCGCCTGCGCGATGCCGGCTACGCGGTCCACTACGCGGGCTCGATCGCGGTGGTGCATGGCAAGGGTGGTTCCAGCCGGCACCGGCCCGTATTCGTCGCCTGGCACAAGCATCGCGGCATGTGGCGCTGGTTCTGCCGCTTCGACCCGGCTGCACGCAACCCCGCACTGCGTGGTCTGGTCTGGCTCGGGCTGTGGATGCGCTTTGTTGCTTTATTGCCTTTGCTGTTTTGGCGCAAATGGCGTCGCGCGCGCCGCTAACGCGCGGAACTCACCAGTGCTCGCCGAGGATTCCCGGCACGTAGCGCGCGCCGCGTTCCTGCACGAGCTTTGAATAGATCTCGCCGTCGGAGGTCAGCGAGCGGTCATACCAGCCGCCGATCTCGCGCCAGATCGACGTCTTCGCGACCAGCTGCAGGCAGTCGATCAGCCCCGGTGTGGCCGGAATGCCGGTGTAGATCAGCACGCTGTCGGTCCAGGCCGTGTTGCGGTACAGGGCGCCGCGCCCGCTGTAGCTCATGCCGCGCATGAGGATGCCGAAGATCAGGATGTCCGGGTTCTCTGTCATCTGCGGGTTCGGCCCCGGCTTCACCGGCACGCGACTCCAGTGTTCCACGACCTCGAGCGCGTTCGGGTACAGCACGTTGTCCGGGTTGAAGTGCACGATGAACTCGCCGCGTGCTTCGGCAATGCCGCGATCGCGCAGGGAGTGTCCCCAGTCGTCGTAGCGCTGCTCCGTCACCTGCAGACGCAGGCGGTCGCCGAATCCGAAGGCGGACAGATCCGGAAGCGGTCGCGAGAGCGGACCATCGTGATACAGCAGGATCTCGAAATCGGCGAACGTCTGCTCGGCCAAGCAACGCATGCCGCGAAGGAACAGGGCATCGCTGACACTGCCGTCGTAGTGCGGAACCACGATGCTGTAGCGCGGTTTTCTCATGGGGCGCAATCCTTGGTCGCGATGGGCGCGATGCCGGCCCGACGACGCCCAACGGGCCGGACCGGCCAAATGCCTGCGCAGCAGGCATCTGGCGGGGTTGTGGAGATCTGGTGCTGAAGCACAACAGCGGCAATACCAGGACTCGTTCAGAGTTTCCCTGGCGTCGGATTCAGACCAGCTTCTTGTATCTCACGCGATGCGGCCGGGCCGCCTCGTCGCCGAGACGACGCTTCTTGTCTTCCTCGTACTCGCGGTAGTTGCCGGTGAAATACTCGACGTGCGAATCGCCTTCGAACGCGAGGATATGCGTCGCGATGCGGTCGAGGAACCAGCGGTCATGCGAGATGACCATGGCGCAGCCCGGGAATTCCAGCAGCGCCTCTTCGAGCGCGCGCAGGGTTTCCACGTCGAGGTCGTTGGAAGGCTCGTCGAGCAGCAGCACGTTGCCGCCCTGCATCAGCGTCTTGGCCAGGTGCAGGCGGCCGCGTTCACCGCCGGACAGCTGGCCGACGATCTTCTGCTGGTCCTGGCCTTTGAAGTTGAAGCGGCCGATATAGGCACGCGACGGCGTCTGGTACTTGCCGACCGTGATCATGTCCGAGCCGCCGGACACTTCCTGCCATACATTGTTGGTGCCGCTGAGCGAATCGCGCGACTGGTCGACATAGGCCAACTGCACGGTCTGGCCGATCGCGATCTCGCCCTTGTCGGGTTTCTCCGCGCCGATCAGCAGCTTGAAGAAGGTCGACTTGCCGGCGCCGTTCGGACCGATGATGCCGACGATCGCGCCCGGCGGAACGCGGAAGGACAGGTCGTCGATGAGCAGGCGGTCGCCGAAGGCCTTGGAGACGTGCTTGAACTCAATGACCATGTCGCCGAGCCGCTCGCCGGGCGGAATGTAGATCTCGTTGGTTTCGTTGCGCGACTGGTATTCGACCGAGTTCAGTTCCTCGAAGCGATTCAGGCGCGCCTTGCCCTTGGACTGGCGGCCCTTGGCATTCTGGCGCACCCATTCGAGTTCGCGCTGGATCGCCTTCTGGCGCGACTTTTCCTGCTGCGCTTCCTGCTTGAGTCGCTCGTCCTTCTGTTCCAGCCAGGACGTGTAGTTACCCTTCCACGGAATGCCGCGGCCGCGATCGAGTTCAAGAATCCACTCGGCCGCGTTGTCAAGGAAGTAGCGGTCATGCGTGACGGCGACGACGGTGCCGGGAAAATCGGCCAGGAACTGCTCCAGCCATTCCACCGACTCGGCGTCGAGATGGTTGGTGGGTTCGTCCAGCAGCAGCATGTCGGGCTTGGACAGCAGCAGGCGACACAGGGCGACGCGGCGCTTCTCGCCGCCGGAAAGATTGCCGATCTTGGCGTCCCACTCGGCCAGGCGCAGCGCGTCGGCGGCCACTTCGAGCTGGCGTTCCAGGGTGTGCGCGTCGGTGACCGCGAGGATGTTCTCGAGGCGCTGCTGCTCGGCGGCGAGCTTGTCGAAATCGGCTCCTTCCTCGCCGTAGGCCGCATAGACCTCGTCGAGGCGCTGCTGTGCGTGCAGGATGTCGGAGACGCCCTCTTCGACGCACTCGCGCACGGTCTTGTTCGGGTCGAGGTCCGGTTCCTGCGGCAGATAGCCGACCTTGAGGTCAGGCTGCGGCCGCGCCTCGCCGAGGAAATCCTTGTCGACGCCGGCCATGATGCGCAACACGGTGGATTTGCCGGAACCATTCACGCCGAGCAGGCCGATCTTGGCGCCGGGATAAAACGACAGCGAGATATCCTTGATGATCTCGCGCTTCGGGGGAACGATCTTGCTGACCCCGATCATGGTGTACACGTACTGCATGGACGCGGTTCCGGAAGGCAGAAAAGTCGGCGATTATCGTTCATAGCACGGGTCTGCGGCCAGCGCGCCGCAGCCTTCGTCTCACCATCCGGCCGTCGATTGCCCGATTGGGGCGCTCCCGCTGTGCAGACATGCCCGAACTCGACGGCGTACCCGGACGCATCGGCGTACAAGCACCGCTTCCGCGACGTAACGTCAACCGGAACCGGGCAGGCCGGTCGCTAGACGGGCGAGCCCTCGCGCAGCCAGTGCGCAATCCATTCATAGATCGGCTCGATCATGTCGGCGTTCGCGCAGAGCAGGGTGCCCGGCCGGAACGGCGCGGCCGGTTGCACGGGCGCGAGTTCCGGAAATTTTTGCTGGAAGCGTTCGGCATAGCAACGCCAGCTCGCCTGGAAGCCACCACCTGACGCATGCCACAGCAGCAGGTCCAGCGCGATCGCGCAACGCAGGCCGGCACGGTGCGCGCGCCAGCTCAGATCCAGGTCGTAGAAGTGGAAGCCGTCAAACGCAACGTCGTCGAAGCCCAGCTGCTGTAGTGCGTCCCGACGCCCGGCGAGGAACAGGCCATCCAGCGCCTGCGCGTTGTCGATGACCGGGCCGGCGCAGCCGAGAAGGCCGAGCAGCCAGCCTGAAGGGTGGGGCTGGCAGACCCAGGAATACGTATGCGGCGGCCCGGACCAGAACCAGGTCGGCCCGGTCAGGCGGTCGCTGCCCGCTGCACCGATGAGGTCGTGCTGTGCAAGCCGCTCACGCAGCCGCCGTGCGAAGCGGTGGCTCAGGATGCCGATGTCGTCATGGCACAGCACGATGAGTTCGCCGTGCGAACGCGCAAGCCCGCGCGCATAGCCCTCGCACAATGACTTCGCGTCGTCGATATGCACGAGTTCCCAGGCTTCGCCAGTGAGTTCGCGCTCGAGATCGTTCCGCAGTCGGGCCAGGCGCGCAGGATCGATGCTGCAGACGACGACGGAGATGAAGCCTTGGGCTATCTCATCCGCCGGCTGTGGCGGAGCATAGTGGCCCGCTGCGACCAGGTGCGCGGCGCATTCGAGCAGTCCCTGGCCGGCCTGATGCAGCGCCGGATCGGCGCGCCAGGCGTCACGCAGGTTGCCGGCGCTGCGCTGCCAATTGCCGGCGTGACCATCGACGACCGCCTGTCGCAGCCGCTGCAGTGCCTTGGCCGAATCGTGCAGTGGCGAGTCAGTCCGATAATGTCGTCGATCGTACATTGTGCAAAAAATCAATGAACGCAGCACAGACTTCCCGGTCGCCGAACAATACGTGCTTGCGGCCGGCGATTTCATGCGCCAGCGCGCGCAGTTGCCCAGGCGAGTCGGCGAGCGCCACGGCGCGTTCGGCATAGTCGGCTTCGGAGCGGGCGATCAGCGTGTCCAGGCCGAGTTGCTGCAGCATGGCGCTGCTCTGCCGTCCTCGCATGCATTGGCCGGGCAAGGTCAGCCAGGCGCGTTCCTGCCACAGCGCGTCGAGAGTCGTGATGCCGCCGGAGAAGCCCAGGGTGTCCAGAAGCAGGTCGGCATCTGCAACGCAACGGCGATAGGCGTCCACGGACAGCGTCCTGTGGACGCGCACGCGCGCCGGATCGACCGCGAATTCGCGCAGGACCGGCGCGAGGCGCTTTTCGAAACCGGCGGCCTGTTCGGGTGTCGCGGCGGTCAGGAAATCCAGTGTCGCATCCGGCGCGCGCGCCAGTATCTGCCCGAACAGCGCATCGTGCCGCGGAAGCAACTTGTAGAGATTTTGTGCGCAGACCAGGCGCGTGTCGCCGTCGGGCGCGCGCCGCGGCAGCGGCGGTTGCGGCGGCTCGAGGAAACAGCCTCCGAGACGCGGCAGCCGGTGCAGCAATTCGCTGTAGTGGGTGGCCCCTTCGGCGGGCTCCGAGGCTTGCGCGGACAAGAACCAGTCGATCGTCGCGGCGCCGCTGGTGACCGGATGCGCCCAGGTCGACACCTGGACCGGCGCGTGACGCAGCGCGGCCAGGCACTGGTTGACCACGTCCAGTCCGAGGTCGAGAAAGATCAGCACGTCGAGTTCCGCCTCACGCAGCCGCTGTGTCCACACGGCGAAGCTGTGCGCGCCGCCGACGTAGCGTGCGGCGTGCGCGCGGAAGCGCTGAACCATCGCGTCGTCGCGGGCGCTGGTGTGAAACACATAGAGATCGAACTCGTCCGTGGGCAGCGCCAGTAGCGCCTCGCCCCAGGCGCGCGTGACCGAATGCTGGTGCAGGCAGCTCGAGACCAGGCCAATGCGCCGCCGGCCGCTGCGCAGCGGTCGTGGCGCGATGTCGCCGAACGCGTTTCCCGTCGCCGTGTCGAGCAGGCGGCGCACGACCCGGGCGTGGCGCCGGTGGCGCTCGACGTGGGCGCCGTCCTGGTAGGCCAGGGCGAAGCTCGGCACGCTGCCGAGGATGCGCTGGGCGGACTCGGCGTCGATCGCCGCGGTTTCAAATTCCGCCAGACCCTGATCGAAATCCTGCAGCCACTGCGCGCGTTGCGCTTCGGATTCGAAGCAGGGCAGCGACGGCGTATGAAACCGTACCCAGCGCGGCAGCAGGCGTTGCGGCCAGCGCTGTGCCGCCTGCCGGAAGGTGTTCACGGCCGCGGCGGTGTGGTGTGCGCCGATCTGGGCGAGGCCGAGCTGTTCCAGCGCGACCGCTGAATCCGGCTGCAACCGCAGCAGGCGCTCGCGTACACCGACGAGTTCGTCGCCACCCTGCCGCGCCGCATCGAGGGCGGCGTCGCGTCGCTGCCAGATCGGCAGATCGTCCGGCGCCAGTTCGCTGGCGCGACGCAGCGCGGCCGTGCTGGCCGGCCAGTCTTGCAGCGCTGCGGCGGCCTGGCCCAGCGCATCCCAGGCGGCGGGCAGATCCGGCTGCCACTCGACCAGGCGTTCGGCGTGATAGCGCGCTGCGGTGGGCACGCCCCGCGCCAGCGCATCGTGTACCAGACCCAGCCGTGCCGCGGGCACGCCGGTGACAGGCCGCAGAGCGGCGAATTCGCGCTCCGCTTCGTCGAAGCGCTGCAGCAATCCCAGCACATGCCCGCGCAGGAAAGCGCCGTTCAACGCGTCGGGCATGAGCGCGCGCACCTGTGCCGAGGCCTCGTCGGCGGCGTCGATGCGGCCGGTTTCGAGCCCGAGCACGGCCAGTTCGTGCCACGCGCCCGCCAGCCGCGCATCGAGCGCAACGGCGCGACGCAGCGCCGTCTCACTGGAGGCACGATCACCGCGGGCGCGAAGCGCCCTGCCTAGCTGGAAATGCAGGTTTGCGTCGTTCGGGTGCCCTGCCAGCGCACGCCTACACAGGGCTTCGGCAGCGGCCGCGTCACCGCGGGCCAGCGCTGCCTGGATTGGCGCAGCTAGTTGATCGGACACGCAGAACTCCGGCTGCCGCCAGGACCCTTGCGGGCTGCCGCAAGCCAGGCTTATTCAGTGGGACGATGGGCCTGAAACCGCTAACATCGGCGGATTCCCAGCCCAGAAGGCGATTCTCCCATGTTTGCCAAGGACCTGCGCATTGCCGGCTATGACGACACCCTGGCCCAGGCCATCGAGGCCGAACGTCAGCGCCAGGAAGACCATGTCGAGCTCATTGCCTCGGAAAACTACGCCAGTCCGCGCGTGCTCGAAGCCCAGGGCACCGTGCTGACGAACAAGTATGCCGAAGGCTATCCGGGCAAGCGTTACTACGGCGGATGCGAATATGTGGACATTGCGGAAAAACTCGCTATCGATCGCGTCAAGCAGCTGTTTGGAGCGGACTATGCCAACGTGCAGCCGCATTCGGGCTCGCAGGCCAATGCCGCGGTCTATCTCGCCCTGCTGAGCCCAGGCGACACCATCCTCGGCATGAGCCTGGCCCACGGCGGCCACCTGACCCACGGCGCCAAAGTCAATTTCAGCGGCAAGATCTTCAATGCCGTGCAGTACGGCATCGACCCGGTCACCGGCCTGATCGATTACGACGAAGTCCAGCGCCTGGCCGACGAACACAAGCCGCGCATGCTCGTCGGCGGTTTCAGCGCTTACTCGCAGATCGTCGACTGGGAGCGCATGGCGCAGATCGCAAAGTCGGTCGGCGCGTATTTCTTCGTCGACATGGCACATGTAGCCGGTCTCGTCGCCGCCGGCGTCTACCCGAACCCGCTGCCGCACGCCGATATCGTCACCTCGACCACGCACAAGACCTTGCGCGGCCCGCGTGGCGGCATCATCCTGGCGCGCGCCAACGAAGTGATTGAAAAGAAGCTGCAGTCGATGGTGTTCCCGGGCACGCAGGGCGGTCCGCTGATGCACGTCATCGCGGCCAAGGCCGTCGCCTTCAAAGAAGCGCTCGAACCGGAATTCACGACCTACCAGCAGCAAGTGGTCAGGAACGCCAAGGCGATGGCCGCGACGCTCATGGCGCGGGGCTACCGCATCGTCTCGGGCGGTACGGAAAACCACCTCATGCTGATCGACCTGATCGGCCGCGACGTCACAGGTAAGGACGCCGAGGCCGCGCTCGGCAAGGCGCACATCACGGTCAACAAGAACGCGGTGCCAAACGATCCGCGCTCGCCGTTCGTAACCTCGGGCCTGCGCATCGGCACGCCGGCCGTGACCACGCGCGGCTATGACGAGAAGGAATGCACCGACCTCGCCAACTGGATCTGCGACGTGCTCGATGCGCCGACCGACGAAGCCGTGCTGGCGCGCGTACGCGACGCCGTCACCGCGCAGTGCAAGCGCCTGCCGGTCTACGGCTGAGGCCCCCTCAGGCACGCTCCATCAGGCGCGCAGCGCCTGATGGAGCGGGTTGGGCGAGGGCATAAGTCCCCATTGTCCTCGCCGCGAAAATGTCACCGCGATCGACGGTAGCGCACCAGCGACGTTAGCCCGCGGTCCCGAGAGCTTTCCCGTTTCGCTCCATACGCCTTACGATCCCGCGCATGCACTGTCCCTTCTGCCAGCATGAAGACACCCGCGTGATCGATTCGCGCCTGGCGGAAGACGGCGCGACGGTACGGCGTCGGCGCGAGTGCCCGGCCTGTGGCGAGCGCTTCAACACCTTCGAAACCGCTGAAATCAAGCTTCCGGCCATCGTCAAGAGCGACGGCCGTCGCGAAGCTTTCGACGAGAACAAGCTGCGCATCGGCGTGGAACGTTCGCTGCAGAAGCGGCCGGTATCCAGCGACGCGGTCGACGACGTGGTGCGCAACATCCTGCGCAATCTGCGCCAGGTGAACGAACGCGAGATCGCATCGCGGCGCATCGGCGAATGGGTCATGGAAGAGCTGCGGCGCATCGATTCGGTGGCGTACGTGCGTTTTGCCTCGGTTTACCGGCGCTTCGAGGACGTCCAGGCCTTCCGCGAGGAAATCGAGCGGCTGGAGCGCGACCTGCCGCGCATCGAGGGGCTGCAGCTGCCACTGCTCGGCGTCGAGGCGCCCGCCACGCGCAAGAAATCGTGAGCCGCGCCCCCGCCCGAACACCATCCGCAATGTGCTTTACCGCGGCCGATCATGCCTTCATGGCCCAGGCCCTGCGCCTGGCCGAGCGCGGCACCACCACCACCAGGCCTAATCCACGCGTCGGCTGCGTGCTCGTGCGCGACGGCAGCGTCGTCGGCAGCGGCTGGCACCAGCGTGCCGGTGGTCCGCACGCCGAAGTGTTCGCCGTGCGCGAGGCCGCCGACCGCGCGCGCGGCGCAACCGCCTACGTCACGCTCGAGCCCTGCGCCCATCACGGCCGCACGCCGCCGTGCGCGGACGCGCTGGTCGCGGCTGGCGTCGCGCGCGTCGTCGTTGCGTGCGAGGATCCGTTCCCCCAGGTCGCCGGCAACGGCCTCGCGCGTCTGCGTGACGCTGGCATCGCCGTCGACTGCGGCCTCATGCGCGATGCCGCGCGTGACATCAATCGCGGTTTCTTCAGCCGCATCGAGCGCGGCCGGCCCTGGCTGCGGCTGAAGCTCGCGCAAAGCCTCGACGGCCGCACGGCCCTGCACAACGGTGTGTCGCAATGGATCACCGGCCCCGCCGCGCGTGCCGACGTGCAGCGCTGGCGCGCGCGCAGCTGCGCCATTCTGACCGGTGCCGGCACGGCACGTGTGGACGATCCGCGCCTTACGGTGCGCCTGGACCACGACACTGCCGTCGTCGCGCCGCTGCGCGTGGTGCTCGATGCGCGGCTCGACGCGCTCGCGCCGGGGTGTCATTTACTCGATGGTTCCGCACCGACGCTGATCGTGCACGGCGACGACCGGCCGTCGCCGGCGCCGCGCGACGGTGTCGAATACCGGGCCCTGCCGCTGCGCGAAAGCCGTCTCGATCTCCAAGCGGTGCTGGTCGAACTCGGACGCCGCGGCATCAACGAGCTGCAGGTCGAAGCCGGACCGACGCTCGGCGGGGCGTTGTTCGCGACCGGCTTCGTCGACGAGCTGCTGCTGTACGTCGCGCCTGTGCTGCTCGGGGATTCAGGCTTTCCCTTGCTGGCGCTGCCCTTATTGTCCGACATGGCCGGACGCTGGCCACTGCGTGTGCTCGACCAGCGTCAGCTCGGTGACGACCAGCGTCTGCTGCTGCGTCCGGCCGCGGCATGAGTCTCTGCCATTGAGGTACAAATAAACATGTTTACAGGGATCATCCAGGCCGTGGGCCGGATTGCCGCGCTCGACCCGATCGGCGGCGATATGCGCATCACGGTCGACGCAGGCGAGCTGGATCTGGGCGACGTCAAGCCCGGCGACAGCATTGCCGTGAACGGGGTCTGCCTGACTGCGACCGCGCTGCAGGCGGGCCGCTTCAGCGCCGACGTGTCAGTGGAAACATTGGACTGCACCACACTGGGCACGCTTGCCTCCGGCGCGCGTGTCAATCTCGAAAAAGCCCTGCGCCTGGCCGACCGCCTCGGCGGCCATCTCGTGTCGGGCCATGTCGACGGGGTCGGCGAAGTGGTATCCATGCTGCCGCAGGCGCGTTCGCTGCGCTGGGTATTCTCGGTGCCGGCGACGCTCGCGCGCTATATCGCCGCGAAGGGCTCGGTGGCCGTGAACGGCGTGAGCCTGACCGTCAACGAAGTAGACGGCCGGCGCTTCGGCGTCAACCTGATCCCGCATACGATGCAGCAGACGATGTTCGGCGACTGCGACGTCGGTTCGCGCGTCAACATCGAGGTCGACCTCATGGCGCGCTACACCGAACGGCTTCAGTACAGGGAGAGTGAAGAGACGTGAGAAACGAGTGAAAGCAAGGTGCGCGACATTCGTGTCGCTCCGACTGCACTACCCGCTCATCCGATCCTCTTCATAGCTTGCCTGCGAACCCTCTTCTTCTCATTTCTCACTCCTATCTGCTCTCCACTAAATCATGTTCGATACCATTCCCGACATCATCGACGACATCCGCGCCGGCCGCATGGTCGTCATCCTCGACGATGAGGACCGCGAGAACGAGGGCGACGTGATCATGGCCGCCGAGAAAGTGCGGCCCGAAGACATCAACTTCATGGTGCGCGAAGCGCGAGGTCTGGTCTGCCTGTCGCTGACCCAGGCACGCTGCCGCCAGCTTGGCCTCAAGCCCATGGTGCTCGACAACACCTCGCCCTACCAGACCAACTTCACCGTCTCGATCGAAGCGGCCGAAGGCGTCACGACCGGCATCTCGGCCTATGACCGCGCACATACCGTGCGCACCGCAGTGCGCGCCGACGCGCGTGCGCAGGATCTGTCGCAACCGGGCCATATCTTTCCGCTGACCGCGCAGCCCGGCGGCGTGCTCACGCGCGCCGGCCATACCGAAGCGGCCAGCGATCTCGCCGCGCTCGCGGGGCTCGAACCGGCTGGCGTGCTGGTCGAAGTGCTGCACGACGACGGCAGCATGGCGCGTCGTCCGGAGCTCGAAGCGTTCGCACACAAGCACGGCCTGCGCATCGGCACGATCGCCGATCTGATCCGCTATCGCCTCGAAACCGAGAAGACCATCGAGCGCGTCCACGACGAGGCGGTGGACACCGAGTTCGGCGCGTTCCGCCTCGTTGCCTATCGCGATATTGTGAACAAAGCGCTTAATTTCGCGCTCGTGCGCGGCGTGGTCGACGACGGAGAGCCGGTATTGACCCGTGTTCACGTGCGCAACACGCTGTCGGACGTGCTGCATCTGGTGCGCGCCGACCTCGGCCTTACCGTGACCGCGGCGCTGCGCCGCATCGCTGCTGAGGAACGCGGGGTCGTGCTGGTGCTGTCCGAACCGGGCGAGGACCAGGCTCTGCTGGATCGTCTCGACCGGCGCGTGCGCGCCACCGGCAAGGCCGAGGTAGTGCAGGAGTGGCGCCGCCATGGCCTTGGCGCGCAGATCCTCGGTGATCTGGGCATCCGCCGCCTGCGCGTGCTCGGCACTGCGCGGCGACTCGTGGGTCTGGCCGGTTTCGGGCTCGAAGTCGTGGGCCACGAGCCGGGCTGAGCGGGCCCCGCTGCCGCCCCGGCGGCATGGGGCCGGCTCAGGTAGAATGCACGTCCCCCTCGAGACCTCCCACGCCCATGGCCCTGATCGCTGGCGAGCTTCGCGTCGACCCTGATAACCGTATCGTCATCCTTGCCAGCCGCTGGAATCCGCGCATCGTCGATGCGCTGATCGACGGGGCGCAGAAGGCGCTGCTGGCCCACGGCGTCACGCCGGACGCGATCGATGTGGTCCGCGTCCCCGGGGCCTGGGAAATCCCGATGGTCGCTGCCCGCCTGGCCGCCTCCGGTCGCCACGCGGCGCTGATCTGCCTGGGCTGCGTCGTGCGCGGCGACACCCGCCACTACGAACATGTGGCCGACGGTTGCGCGCAGGGTCTCATGCGCGTTTCGCTGGACCACCGCGTGCCCGTGCTCAACGGTGTGCTCGCGGTGGAGGTCCACGAGGACGCGCTGGCGCGCGCCGGCGGCGCACATGGCAACAAGGGCGAGGAAGTCGCGGTTGCTGCTTTGGAAATGATTGATTTGTGGAGAAAGATGTGAGCAATGCCCGACGATCCGAAGGCGTGGATCTGGCTGCGCGTTCGCGTGCGCGCCGCCGCGCCCTGCAGGCACTGTACGCCTGGCAGCTCTCCGGCAGCGCGATCGGTGGCGTGATCGACCAGTTCCGCCACGAGCAGGACATGGAAGTTGCCGACGTCGAATTCTTCGAAGACCTGGTGCGCGGCGTCGAACGTCACTGCGCCGAACTTGACGCAGGCTTGCTGCCGTTTCTCGGGCGCGAGGTGCTGCAGGTCGATCCGATCGAGCGCGCCGCGCTGCGTCTGGGCGCCTATGAACTCAAGTACCGACCCGACGTGCCCTACCGCGTCGTGATCAACGAAGCCATCGAAACCACCAAGCGCTTCGGCGCCGACCATGGCCATACCTACGTCAACGGCGTACTCGACAAGCTGGCCGGCGAATGGCGCAAGGCCGAATATCGCGGGCGTTGACCAGGAGTTTTCCGACCAGATGCCGAGTCAGTTGGCAGCGGCCGTAAAAGCCCCCCTGCGAGGGGAGGGCTCAGTCTTCGGCGCCGGACCCAGTCCGCGATGTTTCGCTCGCAGTCTCACACATGGCTGAGTTTGCCCTGATCGAGGAAATCCGCCGGCGCTGCAGCGTGCCACGCGCCGACGTTCTGCTTGGCATCGGCGACGACGCCGCGCTGCTGCTGCCGCGCAGTGGCAACGAACTTGCCGTCAGCATGGATAGCCTCGTCGCCGGCGTGCATTTTCCTCACACTGCCGACGCGTTCGACATCGGCTGGAAGGCGCTTGCCGTCAATCTGTCCGACCTGGCCGCCATGGGCGCCGAGCCGGCCTGGGCCACGCTCGCATTGACCCTCCCTGCGATCGACACGGAGTGGCTGGCTGGCTTCTGCGACGGCTTCGCCGCGCTCGCGCGCGCGCATGGCGTCGCACTGGTCGGTGGCGACACCACGCGCGGGCCGCTGACCATCACCCTCACCGTGCACGGCTTCGTGCCGGCCGGCCAGGCGCTCCGGCGTGACGGCGCACGTGTCGGCGACTGCATACTGGTCAGCGGCGTCACCGGCGAAGCGGCTGCGGGTCTTGGTTGCCTGCTCGCCCACGCCCTGCTGTGCGAACCCGACGAAACCGATCGTGCGCATCTGCTCGAGCGGCTCAACCGGCCGATACCGCGCGTGGCGCTCGGGATTGCCCTGCGTGGCCTCGCGCGCGCTGCGATCGACGTGTCCGACGGACTGCGCCAGGATCTGGGTCACATCGCGGCCCGCAGCGGCCTTGCGGCGACGATCCGGACCAACTGCCTGCCGCCATCCGTCGTGCTGTCGCGCGTCGGCGACGCGGCGCAGCGCCTGCGCTGGCAGCTGACCGGCGGCGATGACTACGAACTGTGCTGCGCCGTGCCGCCGGATCGCGTCCCCGATGCGCAGGTCGCGGCCGCGGCGCTGGGCATTGCGCTGACTGTGATCGGCCATTTCGATGCCGGCAGCGGTGTGCGCGTGGTCGATGCGTCTGGCAACACCGTTGAATTGCCGCGCGGCGGCTGGGAACATTTCAGCGCATGAACATGACGGCACAGCAGCGGCGCGCGGTGCTTTCGCATCCGGCTGGCTGGATTGCCAGCGGATTTGGCGCGGGCCTGAGCCCTCTGGCGCCCGGCACCGTCGGCTCCGCCGTCGCGCTGCTGCCGTACCTGTGGCTGCGCGAACTGCCGCTGTGGGGGTACCTCGGTGTCGTGCTCGCGGTGTTCCTCCTCGGCGTGCTGGTTTCGCGTGTGCTGGTCGCGCGCCTGGGCGCAGAAGATCCCGGCTACATCGTCATCGACGAATTCGTCGGCCAGTGGCTCGCGCTCGCATTCGTGCCGGGCGGCTGGACCTGGATTCTCGTAGGATTCCTGCTATTCAGACTATTCGACGTGTGGAAACCCTGGCCCGTGTCGTGGGCCGACCGTAACGTTGGCGGCGGTTTCGGCGTCATGCTCGACGATGCATTGGCCGGCGTGCTCGCGGCCGCGGCGCTCGCCGGTCTCGCGTGGGGCGCCGCGCGCTTCGTGACCTGAGATCCTGCCGTGGCTCAGCGCCGCGTTTCGCGTTCCTCGATGAAACGGTAGTAATCGGAGTGCACTTCGGCCATGAGCGCGTCGGCTTGCGCGCCGGCCATGGACAGGCGCACGCGCGTCAGGCGCCGGATCGGCACGATCTCGGCATAGTCGCGGAAGAACGCCTGCAGCTGTGCTGCGGTGCCGCGTAGTTCCAGCGCGTAATCCATGCTCGCGTAGAAATCGCGCGCGCGCTCGGTACCGCTGACGAGGCGCATCAGCTCCACGCCGTGCTGGCCCGCAAGCGCATGCAGGCCGGCCTCGATTTCCGCCGTCGCGAATTGCGCGGGAAGTCGCTGTTCGAGCATCGCGAGATCCTTGCGCAGCGCGGCGACGTCCTGCGCATAGGCATCGAGGTTGGCGCTGCGCTGGCGGCGCACGTCGATGGACTCGTCGAGCCAGCGCACCGCGGCTTCACCCCGTTCGTGCTGGTCCTGGACATCGAACAGCAGCCACAGACCGCACAGCGCGCCAGCGACGAAGGCGATCGCGACCACGATGCGGTTCGGTCCGCGCGGTGGCGTGGAGGAAAGCGGTGGCGCGCTCATGGCGTCACCTCGCGGGTCTGTGCCAGTGCGGCAAAACGCGCGGGATCGACGCGTGCGTCGAGCGTGACCTGTTCCGCACCGGTTGCGGTGCCTTCGGCACTGCGTGAGACGATCGCGGGTTCGGAGAAGCCGGCTTCCCCGACTTGCCGGAGCAGCGCTGCCGTTGCCGCTGTATCGGCGCAGCGCGCCTGCAGCGACAGACGTTTCTCGTCGACGTCCAGCCAGAGCAGTTGCACGCCAGCCGGCAATTGCGTGGAGAGCCGCATCGCCGCGTCGAGGCCATGCTGTGGAAGCTGCAGTACGTCGACGATCTGCTTGCGCACGAGCATCTGGCCGCGCAGTTGGTCGAGGTTGCCGATCGGATCGAGGCGCTGGTTCAGCTCGATGAGCTGCTTTTCCAGCGTGGCCACTTCTCCGGCGATCTGGTTGGTGCGGTAGTGGTAATACGCGGCCGCTGCTGCGAGCGGCAGCAGCGAGGCGGCGAATGCAGCGAACGCGACCACCACGGTCGAGCGCGCGCGGGCGACGGCACTCATGGCGTGCTTCCTGTCGTGGCCGGGCGTCCCGAGTCGCAGGGGCCGCCGCGGCCTGTCGCCGGCGGGCCGGCGCGATAGGCCGTCACGTCGCCAGCCTGCGCTGCGTCTGCAGGCAAAGTGACTTTCTCGCCGATGCGGTGCCCGTCGGCGAACTCGGTCACGAACAGCGCAGCGATCCGCGGCGGATGGTCGAGTCTCTCCAACGCGAGCCCGTGACGACAGGTGACCGCGGCGTCGCTGTGCCGCGCCTTGCGCACGTCCTGCGTCCAGCGCGCAAGATCGGTGCCGCTTCGCAAGCTTGGTGCCGCTTCGGTCCAGGCCTGTTCGAAGCGGCCCGCGTCGAGCAGTTCCAGCCAGTTCCGTGCGAGGTTCATCTGCGGCAGCGTGGGCTCCTGCGCTTTCTGAGCCGACACGGGCAATGTGAGCAGCAGGGCGGCCAGGACGAAAAGCAGTCGCATTGGTGCGCTCCTAATCCGGCAGCAGTTTGCCGGGATTGAGTATGCCATCGGGATCGAACTGTGCCTTGATCCGGCGCATCAGCTGCAGCGTGACCGGGTCCAGCGCGCGCGGCAGGAACTCGCGCTTGACCAGGCCGATGCCGTGCTCGCCGGACAAGGTGCCGTCGAGCGCGAGCACGAGGTCGAACACCGCGGTCAGACAGTCTGGCGCGGCCGCGGCCTGGGCCGGATCCTCCGGGCGGTAGAGCAGGTTCACGTGGATGTTGCCGTTGCCTGCGTGGCCAAAATTCACGATGGGAATAGCGTATTTTTGCGAGATATCGCGCAAGCCGTGAATGAGTTCCGGCAGGCGGCTGACCGGGACGACCACGTCTTCGTTGATCTTCATCGGCGCGATCGAGCGCAGCGCCGGCGACAGCGCCTTGCGCGCGATCCACAGCTGTGCCGCCTCGGCGTCGTCGTTCGCGGCGCGGCATTCGATAAGCCCGCTGCCCTTCGCCGCTGCGCTGACGGCGGCCACGGCCGAGGCGAGATATTCGGGCTCGCCGTCGACTTCGATCAGCAGCATCGCACCGGCAACCGGTACGGCTTCGCCACCGTGGCGCCTGGCCAGGCGCAGCGCCTCGTCGTCGAGGAATTCCAGCGCGCAGGGCGTCACCGGCTGCGCCATGATGCGCGAGACTGCTGCTGCCGCTGCGACGATGTCTTCGTACGTCGCGCGCAGCACGCGTTTCGCGCCGGCGAGCGGCGTGAGTTTCAGCGTGGCTTGCGTGATCAGCGCCAGCGTGCCTTCCGCGCCGATCAGCAGGCGCGTGAGGTCGTAGCCGGTTGCGCCCTTGCTGGTGTAGTACCCCGCGCGGAACGCTTCGCCGCTGCCGGCGACCGCGTGCAAGCCGAGCGTGTTCTCGCGCGGCGAGCCGTACTTCACGGCGCGAGGCCCGGCCGAATTGCAGGCCAGATTGCCGCCGATGCTGCAGTAGGGACTCGAGGTCGGATCCGGCGGCCAGAAGAAGCCCAGCGGCTTGAGTGCGGACTGCAGGTCGCCATTGAGCACGCCCGGTTCGACCACGGCGTAGCGATTGGCTGTGTCGATGTGCACGATGCAGTTCATGCGTTCGAACGAAGCCACGATGCCGCCGGCGACCGGCACCGTCGCGCCGGTGGTATTGGTACCGCGACCGCGCGCAACCAGCGGCGTGCGCGTCGCGCGGCAGGCGTGGATGAGCGCGACGACCTGTTCATGCCGCGTGGGGAACACGACTGCGTCGGGCAGGGCCTGCCGGCGCGAGTTGTCGTAGCCATAGACCAGGCACTCGGCCGGATCCATGCTCATCGCCTCGGCGAAGATCCCGCCCAGGGTCTCGCGCAGGCCTGCAGCGAGCGCCATCGCTCAGTCCTGGTATTCGAATACGCGCACGACTTTCTCCACGCCGGAAACATTGCGTGCAATCTCCGCGACGCGCTCGGCCTCCTCGCGGGTGAGAAGGCCCATGAGATATACGGTGCGATGCACGGTCGTGATGTTGATGCGGGTCGGATCGAAGCCGGGCATGTCGACGATGTCGAGCATGGCGGTCTTCACATGCGCGGTGATGGTGTTGTCGCGGCGCTGGGACAGGAAGCCTTCGGGCTCCCGCACCTCGATCTCGTTGACCAGCCGGCGCACGCCGTCGTAGCCGCTCACGCGCTGCTCGGCGCGCTGCCTGAGCTCAGCCGTGCGCACCTCGCCGGCGAGCAGCATGATGCCGTTGTAGACGACGATGGAGACGTTGTTCTTGAGCGCGAGCTCCTTGTCCTTGTTGAAGTTGTCGTAGGCGCTGGCCTGGATGTTGCGGTCGGCGATGACCGTGGTCCAACTGCGCCGGTCGTGACCGACACCAGCGGCAGCGCCGCCGACGACGGCAGCGACGCAACCGGAAAGCAGTGCACTAGCGAGCACGGCGAGTACGGCGAGGCGCAGTGGAAAGCGGAGCAAGGATGACGTCATGCGGTTTCTCTCCGGAAAGTGCTGAGCAAGGTGTTGCACCCGATCTCCACAACCCCGCCAAACGCTGCGCGTTTAGCCGTCCCTCGAGTCACGGGGCCTCCAGGGCGCGAAGGCTCGTTCGCTCTGCCATCAATAGGCCTCGAAGGCGGCGCGTTCCCAGGTGCAGACGGGATGGTCGATGGTGCCGCTGAACGCGACGCTGTCGAAGCGGCAGGTGAGGTGCGCAAGGGACGGATGCGCGGCGAGGAACATGTCGGCCGTGCGCACCAGCTTGCGCTGTTTGGCCGCGCCGATGGACGCGGTGCCATCGGCGCTGGCAGTGCTGTCACGGTAGCGGACTTCCACGAACACGAGGACATCGCGGTCGCGCATGATCAGGTCGATCTCGCCGTAATGGCAGTGCCAGTTGCGTGCGAACAGGTGCAGCCCGGCGCGTTCCAGTTCGGCCTGCGCCGCGCGTTCCCAGACTGCGCCGACCGAGCGCATCAGGGCATCCGGCCGTCGCCCAGCGTCAGTCCCGATACCGGCCTTGCGACGCCGTTCTCGAAGCGCGCCCAGGTCAGCAGGCGATGCACGCGGCCGAAGCTGTCCGAAGCGAGCTGGCCGGTCGCGCCGGGAAGATAGCTGTCCGGATGCGTGCCGAGCCAGTCCATGTACGGCATGAGGGCATACGCATCCAGGCCGAGCGCGAACAGGCGTGCGCCGGAGCCACGCGCGGAATCGATGCCGCGCACGATCTGGTCGCGCGGCGGCAGGCCGGCGCTCGCATCGAACAGCCACGGTGCGTCGCAGAACTCCAGCCCTTCCAGATCCCGGTCGAGGCCCGCGTTGAGCGCGCCCGAATACACGTGCGAACTCGCCATCACCGGCACGCTGACGCCGGCCAGGCGCAGCTGCGGCATCAGCAGGCGGGCCTGCTGCGGTCGCATGCTGATGAACACCGCGGCGTTCGATGCGGTCGCGAAACTGCCTACGGACTCGCGGATCGGGCCTGCGTAGTTGACCTCGCCTTCGCGCAGGCGAGCCTCGCCGACGATCGCGCCGCCGAGGCTCTCGAACTGGACGCGGAAGGCGAGCGCCGCACGTTCCGCCCAGTCGTCGGTCGCCGCGATCACCGCGGCTTCGCGGATTCCCATCGATGCCATGCGCTCGGCTGCCTGCGCACCTTCGGTGTCGGGCAGCAGGCCAAACGCAATGCTGCCGGGCGGCGGCGTGGCGCCGTTGTCGGACTGGTTCAGCGCCAGCACCGGTATGGTCAGGTCGCTCTGTTCGAACAGCAGGCCGACCGCTTCGCGCGTAAGCGGGCCGACGACACGATCGGCGCCGTCCTTCACGGCTTGCCGATACGCATTGACGGCGTCTTCCGGGCTTTGTCCACTGTCATAGGTTTGTACTTCACCGCGTTCCGGGCCGGCGTTGGTGTCGTTGAACCAGGCGGCGAAGAAGCCGTCGCGGATCGCGGCGGCGGCGTTCTTGAGCGCGCCGCTGGCCGGCAGCAGCAGGGCGACGCGACGTGGTGCGCGGTAGCCCTCGCGCGCCCAGCGATCGTTGCCGTCCTGCTGCAGCGTGCCGACCGGGCGGCTGGGGCGCTGTAGTGCCAAGGGCAGCACCTGGCCCTGCTTGCGCAGCGCACGTTCTATCCAGGGGCGCAGCAGATCGGTCGGCGGCAGTTCCGCGCCGCGCTGCTTGAGCGTCGCTGCGTCGAGCGCGGCCAGGGTGTCGACGATCTCGCGCCGGTTGTTCTCCCGGTCGGCGCCGCCGAGGGATCGGTCGAGCACGGCTCGCGTGCGCGCTGCGGCGAAACGGTCGCCGGTAGCCTGCTGCGCGCGCGCGGTGAGTTCGAGGCGGCGCAGCACCAGCGCCGGCGGTAGCGCGGAATCGGGCAGCGCGAGCAGGGCCAAGGCTTCTTCGGGCTGCTGTCGGGTCAGGGCGAACTCGGCGCTGAGCAGGTCGTAGCGGTAGACATCCTCGCCGGCGAGGCGCTTGCGCCGGATGTCCTGGAGGATCTCGCCGGCCGCGGCCAGGTCGCCTTCCTCGCGCAGCGCCTCGGCCGCACGCAGGCGGTAGTGGCCGCGGGCGGAGGAGTCGGACCTGGCCAACTGCAGGTAGGCGTCCGCGGCGGCGCGGAATTCGCCGCGCTGGTACAACTCGCTGGCGGCCTCGGTCTGCGCGCCTTGCGAAGGCGCTGTGTCCATCGTGGCGCAGCCGCTCAGCAACGACAGCAGCAGGCAGAGCAGAATTCCTCGCACATTCACAAGCATGGCCGCATCCGTAGCGCCGGGTAATGCTGCGATGATAGCGGATCGCGACAGCCCGCCCGAACGGCACGCGCACGGAGGAAACATGATGACGGAAGCGGCCGGACGGCTCTGGGTGGTGGCGACGCCAATCGGCAATCTGGGGGATCTGTCGCCGCGGGCGCAGGAGGTTCTGAAGAAAGTCGCGCTGATCGCAGCCGAGGACACGCGGCACAGCGCACCGCTGTTGGCACGCTACGGCATCGCCACGCGCGTGGTCGCGCTGCACGAGCACAACGAGCGCGACGAGGCCGAGCGTCTGGTCGCGCGCCTGCGTGAAGGCAGCGAAATTGCGTTGATCTCCGATGCCGGCACGCCGCTGGTCAGCGATCCGGGCTTCCGTCTCGTGCGTGCGGCGCGCGCGGCCGGCATCGCGGTATCGCCGGTGCCCGGCGCCTGCGCTGCGATCGCGGCGATGTCGGTCGCCGGCCTGCCCAGCGACCGCTTCGTCTTCGAAGGCTTCCTGCCGGCCAAAGCGGCGGCCCGGCGCGAACGTCTCGCGGAACTGGCCGGCGAAGCGCGCACGCTGGTGTTCTACGAATCGAGCCATCGTGTGCGCGAATGCCTTGACGACATGGCGGCGGTATTCGGTGCGCAGCGCCCGGGCGTGCTCGCGCGCGAACTGACCAAACTGTTCGAGACCGTGCTCGACGGTGACCTCGCAAGCCTCGTCGCGCGCGTGGCCGCAGATCCCAACCAGGAACGCGGCGAGTTCGTACTGCTCGTCGGCGGTCGTCCGGAACAGGAAGACGCGCGCCTGGCGGAAGGCCGCCGCGTGTTCGCGCTGCTGCGCGACGAACTGCCGCCGGCGCGTGCGGCCAAGCTGGCCGCGGCGATCACTGGCGCCCCGCGCAAGGAACTGTACTCGGGCGAGAAATGAGTGGGAGGAGTGAGAAACGAGTGACAGGCGCGGGCTGCGCATGCTCTTGCTCGTTTCCCACTCTTTTTCCCTCGTTCTGCATTAGACTCCGCCGCGGAGTCAGCCAGACAGTCGCGGCGCAGCAATGCGGCGAGGAAAGTCCGGGCTCCATAGGGCAAGGTGCCAGGTAACGCCTGGGCGGCGCGAGCCGACGGCCAGTGCAACAGAAAGCAAACCGCCGAACGCTGCCGGCAACGGCAGGCGTGGTAAGGGTGAAACGGTGCGGTAAGAGCGCACCGCCTGCGGGGCTAACGCCGCAGGGCACGGTAAACCCCACCTGGAGCAAGACCGAATAGGGGAATCATGACGCGGCCCGCGTCGTTCCCGGGTTGGTTGCTTGAGCCTGGCGGCGACGCCAGGCCTAGAGGAATGACTGTCGTCCCGCAAGGGATACAGGACCCGGCTTATAGGCTGACTCCGCTTTACTTTCCCGTGGTGGTGGAGAGTGTGGCCCTTGGGCCATGCACCAGATCTCCACAACCCTGGCCAACGCTGCGCGTTGGCCGCCCCCTTAACTTAAGGGGGCTCCAAAGGCCTGAGAGCCTCTGCCGTCCCAATCGTGCCATCACAGATGATGTTGCATCGACCGGTTGATGCCGCCGAGGGTTGCCTTGGGGGCGTAGTTGCGCGCTAGCGCAAGACGGAAGCAAGACGTCAGGAAGCCGGCGCGCCGAAGAGCACGGCGCGGGCTTTGTCGGTGAGTTTGCGCGGCGAGTACGACTCGGTGCCGCTGGCGTAGGCGCGCTGGGTGGCGGGGCGGTTGCGGATGGCTTCGAACCAGCGCTCGATGTTGGGGAAATCGGCCAGGTGCTGCGCGTGAGCGGTATGCGGCACGATCCAGGGATAGCAGGCCATGTCGGCGATGCTGTAGTCGCCGGCGATGAATTCGCGATCCGCGAGGCGCTTGTCGAGCACGCCGTAGAGGCGGGCGGTCTCGCGCGTATAGCGATCGATCGCATACGGCACGGGTTCGGGCGCATAGACGCGGAAATGCCCGTTCTGACCGGCCATCGGGCCGAGACCGCCGACCTGCCAGAACAGCCACTGCATGACATCGGTGCGGCCGCGCAGATCGGTCGGCAGGAAGCGCCCGGTCTTTTCCGCGAGGTAGAGCAGCAGTGCGCCGGATTCGAACACTGCCACGGGTTCGCCGCCGCCCGCTGGAGCGTGGTCGATCAGTGCCGGAATGCGGTTGTTGGGCGAGAACGCGAGGAATTCCGGGCGGAACTGCTCGCCCTTGCCGATATCGACCGGCACGATGCGATGCTCCAGGCCGGTCTCCTCCAGCATCAGGCGCGGCTTGAGCCCGTTCGGCGTGGCCCAGAAATACAACTCGATCATGGCGTGCTCCGGATAGATGAAGCGGCCAGCATAGAATCTTCACTGGTCTGCCTGAAGCGCCAGGATAGCGAAGAGCCATGGATCCAGTGTTCGCGTTTCCGCTACATCTTCCCGGGCCGGGTTCGCGCCAGCTGCTGCGTGCTTTGCACGGTCAGTTGCGCGCGGCAATCCTCGACGGCCGGCTGCGTCCGGGCCAGCGTCTGCCCTCGTCGCGCGCGGTTGCGCAGGCTTACGCTATCTCGCGCAATACTGCAGTGGCGGTCTACGACTTGCTGCTCAGCGAAGGCTATCTGCGCACGCGACGCGCGAGCGGCGTCTATGTCGCCGACGAGCAGGCCGCCGCCGCACCGGCCGGTGAATCCGAACGAGCGGCGCTCGCGCAGCGGCACCTTGCTGCGCGCTGGCGCGACGCGATTGACGGGACGGCGATCGTTGGCGGCGGCGTTTTCCGCCTCGGCGTGCCCGAGCTGAGCCTGTTTCCGTTCGATGTCTGGCGGCGACTCGGCGCGCGTGCGCTGCGCCAGTTCGCGCGCCTGCCCGCCGACTACGCGCCGGCGCAGGGACGTGAGGCGCTGCTTCACGCGGTCGCGCAGCATGTCGCCTTCGCGCGCGCCGTCGCCTGCCGCGCGGACGATCTGGTCATCACGTCGGGCGCGCAGCAGGCGTTCGATCTGCTCGCGCGCGTGCTGGTCACGCCGGGCCGCACCGCGGTCGCGGTCGAGGAACCCGGCTATCCGCCGCTGCGCACTGCGTTCGCTGCCGCCGGGGCGACTCTGGTGCCGGTGGGTGTCGACGGCGAAGGCCTGCAGGTGGAGCTCTTGCCGCGCGACCTGCGCGTGATCTGCGTGACGCCGTCGCACCAGTTTCCGCTGGCCTGCGCCATGTCGGCACGCCGGCGCGCGGAGCTGCTGCAGTTCGCGCGCAGCCGCGACGCGGTCGTCATCGAGGACGACTATGACGGCGAATTCCGCTATGCCGAGCGACCGCTCGACGCGCTGCAGACGCTGGACCGCGGCGAGCGCGTGTTCTACGTCGGCACATTCTCCAAGAGCCTGTTCCCGGGTCTGCGTCTGGGCTATGTCGTGGCGCCGGCCTGGGCGCGCGCGGCGTTGATTCGGGCCAAGCAGGCGAGCGACTCCCACAGCGACGTGCTGGCACAGGACACGCTCGCGGCCTTTATCGCCGAAGGGCATCTCGCGCGCCATGTGCGACGCATGCAGGCGGTCTATGCGCAGCGCCGCGTTGCGCTGCTGCACGGTCTGCAGCGGCAGTTCGGCGGGCTGCTCGAGCCTTTGCCGTCGCTGGCCGGTCTGCATCTGGCGGCCGGTGTCGTGGCAGGTGCCGCTGTCCCCGCATGGGTGACGCGAGCCGACGGCGATCCCGCGCGACCTGCGACGCTGCGGCGTTTCCAGTCCGAAGACGGCGGCCGTGCCGGCCTCGTGTTCGGCTTCGGCGTGGCCGACGCCGCGGCGATAGGGCCGGCGCTGGCGCAACTGCGGCACGCGTGGAACGGCTGAAGCGTTGCTGCCGTTCGGCACGGCAGGAACACCCAGCGTGCAGTTCTGGTCAGTGCGAGACAGATCGGATACTGTACCCCAGTATCCTACGGGCCAACGCCATGCCGCATTCGCCAGCCGAGAAGAAACGTGTATTGGCCCGTGTCGGCCGCATACGCGGACAGACCGAAGCCTTGCAGCGCGCGCTGGAGCAGGGCGCCGAATGCGCCGCGGTGCTGCAGCAGATCGCCGCGCTGCGCGGGGCGGTCAACGGACTCATGGCCCAGGTGCTCGAAAGCCATCTGCGCGAAGAGCTCGGTCAGCCGGCGGTGTCGGCACGACAGCGGCAGACTCGTGTCGACGACGCGGTCGCGCTGGTGCGTTCGTACTTGAAGTGAATGTCCTGGCGGCCGGGCACCGCCTGCACCGTTTTTCCAGAAACCGGGAGTGTCGCCATGAAGAGTCGTGCCGCCGTTGCATTCGAAGCGGGCAAGCCGCTGCAGATCGTCGAGATCGACGTGGAGCCGCCGCGCAAGGGCGAAGTGCTGGTACGCATCAGTGCGACCGGCGTCTGCCACACCGATGCGTTCACGCTGAGCGGCGACGATCCCGAAGGCCTGTTCCCCGCCGTGCTCGGGCACGAAGGCGGCGGCATTGTGGTGGAGGTCGGTGAAGGCGTGACCGGCCTCGTGCCTGGTGATCATGTGATTCCGCTGTATACGGCAGAGTGCCGCGAGTGCAAGTTCTGCAAGTCCGGCAAAACCAATCTCTGTCAGGCCGTGCGCGCGACCCAGGGCAAGGGCCTGATGCCCGACGGCACGACGCGTTTCTCCTACAACGGCCAGCCGATCTTCCACTACATGGGCTGCAGCACGTTCAGCGAATACACCGTGGTTCCGGAGATCTCGCTGGCCAAAGTCAATCCGGCCGCACCGCTGGAGAAGGTCTGTCTGCTGGGTTGCGGCGTCACGACCGGCATCGGCGCGGTACACAACACGGCCAAGGTCAAGCCGGGCGACAGCGTCGCCGTGTTCGGTCTCGGCGGCATCGGCCTCGCGGTGATCCAGGGGGCCGTGCAGGCCAAGGCCGGTCGCATCGTCGCGGTCGATACCAATCCCGGCAAGTTCGAACTTGCGCGGCAGATGGGTGCCACCGATTGCGTCAATCCGAAGGACTACGACAGGCCGGTCCAGGACGTCATCGTCGGCCTGACCGACGGCGGCGTGGACTTCAGCTTCGAGTGCATCGGCAATGTCGACGTGATGCGCGCAGCGCTCGAGTGCTGCCACAAGGGCTGGGGCGAAAGCATCATCATCGGCGTGGCCGGTGCCGGTCAGGAAATCCGCACGCGGCCGTTCCAGCTCGTCACCGGACGCGTCTGGCGCGGCACCGCGTTCGGCGGCGTCAAGGGGCGCACCCAGCTGCCCGGCATGGTCGAGCAGGCCATGGCCGGCGAGATCCAGCTCGACCCCTTCATCACGCACAACCTGCCGCTGGACCGCATCAACGAGGCTTTCGACCTGATGCACGAAGGGAAATCCATTCGTACGGTCATCCACTTCTGATGGACATCAACCTGCAGCGAATCGAATCGCATGCCTGCCACGGCGGCGTGCAGCAAGTCTGGCAGCACGACTCGGCGACGCTCGGCTGCAGCCTGCGCTTCGGTGTTTACCTGCCGCCGCAGGCGCAGCAGAGGATGTGTCCGGTGCTGTACTGGCTCAGCGGGCTGACCTGCACCGAACAGAACTTCATCACCAAGGCCGGTGCGCAGCGGTATGCCGCGGCGCACGGCCTCATCCTGGTCTCGCCGGATACGAGCCCGCGCGGCGAAGCGGTGGCGAATGCCGACGCCTACGACCTGGGCCAGGGCGCCGGTTTCTACCTCAACGCGACGCAGTCCCCCTGGGCGGCGCACTACCGCATGCACGACTACGTCGTCGAGGAACTGCCGGCACTCGTCGAATCGCAGTTTCCCGCAACCACGGCGCGCGCGCTCAGCGGCCATTCGATGGGCGGTCACGGCGCCCTGGTGCTCGCGCTGCGCAATCCTGGACGGTATCGCAGCGTGTCGGCGTTCTCGCCGATCGTCGCGCCGAGCCGCGTGCCCTGGGGCGAGAAGGCGTTCACCGCGTACCTCGGCGAGGATCGGGCGGACTGGCGTGAATGGGATGCGTGCGCACTGGTCGCTGGCGCCACCGAACGCCTTCCGCTTCTGATCGATCAGGGCGAGGCGGACGAGTTCCTGGCGACGCAGTTGCGTCCGGATCTGCTCGAGCAGGCCTGCGCGGCGGCGGGCCACCCGTTGCTGCTGCGCCGGCGCGCCGGCTACGACCACAGCTACTACTTCATCGCCAGCTTCATCGGCGAGCATGTTGCGCATCATGCGGCGGCGCTGGGCGGGCGCGCACCGGAGCAGGCCTGAACAGCCCGGGCTGACCGGAGCAGCGGAGGACACGCATGGGCAGGATTGCAGTGATGGGTGCCGGCAGCATCGGCTGTTATGTAGGCGGACGCCTCGCGGCGGCGGGCGCGGATGTCGTGCTGATCGGCCGCGAAAGGCTGGGCCGCGAAATCGCAGCGCATGGCCTGCGCCTGAGCGACTACCGCGGCGCGAGCATCGTACTGCGTCCGAATCAGCTGACCTATGCCACCGCCGTGACCGCCGCGGCGGAGGCGGACTTGATCCTCGTCACGGTGAAATCCGCCGGCACGGCGGGTGCGGCGCAGGAACTCGCTCGCACGTTGCCATCCGACGCGATCGTGATCAGCCTGCAGAACGGCTTGGGCAATGCGTCGACGCTGAGACAGCACCTGCCGACGCAAACGGTGCTCGCCGGCATGGTGCCCTTCAACGTCGTACAGCGTGGCGAAGGCGCGTTCCACCAGGGCACCGAAGGCGACCTGGAGGTCGAGTGGCATCTGCGCCTCGCAGCCTATGCCGCCGTATTCGAGTGCGCCGGTTTGCCGCTGCAACGGCATGACGACCTGTGCCCGGTGCAATGGGCCAAACTGCTGCTCAATCTCAACAACCCGGTCAACGCGCTGTCAGACCTGCCGCTCAAACAGCAACTGTCGCAGCGCGCGTATCGCCGCTGCCTCGCGCTGGCCCAGCGCGAAGGGCTGGACCTGCTGGCTGTATCGGGCATCGTGCCGGCCAGGCTCACGCGTCTGCCGGCGCGTTGGATTCCGCGCGTGCTGGATTTGCCGGATACGGTGTTCCGTCTCGTCGCGGCCGGCATGCTTGCGATCGACCCGCTTGCCCGTTCATCCATGTGGGAGGACTTGCAGGCCGGGCGCACGACCGAAATCGACTGGATCAACGGCGAGATCGTGCATCTGGCCGAACGCCTGGGCCGCACGGCGCCGGTCAATGCCACGCTGGTCGCGCTCGTGCATGCGGCCGAGCAGGGCGGCCGGAGGCAGTGGGGCGGGGCTGAACTGCTCGCTCACTTGAAACAGGCTGCGGATACGTAGCGAGCGCATGTCGGCGCGAGACGTGGCGGGCCATTGGCGCCGACGCCACGGACCAGTGCTGCGCGCGGCGGTCCGCCCGCGGTGCCGCCGCTCTGCCGCTGACGCGCTCGCGCCGTCCTGCTCTATCATGCGCGCCTTTGCCGAGGACCCCAGACCATGAGCGACACGCCTCCCGACCGCCTTGATGGCGACCCGCGCAGCAAATTCCATGACGCCGCCGCATTCGAGCGCGGCATTGGCATCCGCTTCAACGGCAAGGAACGCGCTGACGTCGAGGAATATTGCGTCAGCGAAGGCTGGATCCGGGTCCCGGCGGGCAAGGCGCGCGACCGTCGTGGCAATCCGATGACGCTCAAGATCAAGGGCGAGGTCCTCGCCTACTACCGCGATGCCGAGCCCGCAAGCAAGGCAGAAGAATGACACCGCTTGGACCCTGTCCCCCAAGCGCGTGAACGCGCTTGGGGGACAGAGTTGGGTGAGGGGGAGAAACGTCAGCCGAACGGGCAACTCTGACTTTCTCGGCTTCGCTTACTGCATGTCTTCGCCGATGCGAGGCAGCGAAAATCGCGGAAGCGCTGCGGATCTCGACTTCCACCCTTGCTCCAGCCATCTCCCGCGACCACGTCGGGGGAGAGGGGCCAAGCGCGGTGCGGCCTGCTGAATATTTCACTCCTGCCTATTTCTTCTTCTCCGCTTCCTTCTTGACGGCGTCCTTGGCCTGATCGGCAACGCTCGCCGTATTGCCGTTCTTGACGGGACACGCCGTCGGCAGCGGGCCCTTGCCGTTGCCGCAGCCACCGGTCTGCTGGGCGAAGCCCCACAGGTGGCTGAAGTTCGCCGGTGCGCCGTTGGGAAAGCCCATCGGCGTCGTGCCGTTCACGAACTGCTGCTGCGTGTGGCAGGTAAAGCAGTTGTTGCCATTGCCCTGGATGAAGGTCTCCAACGTCGTGTTGGCGTTTTCCTTGGATCCTGCGAAGTTGCTCGTGCTCGGCGGCAGAGCGCCGTCGACGGTCCAGAGGTTGCCTGTCATCTGGTAGTTCAGCCAGACCGCCATATCGGCGTACTTCGGCGAGCTCTTGATGAGCCCCTGCAACGTGGACTGCACCGAGCTGTTGAGCGCGATCATGGCGCTGGTGTTGTCGGTCGTGCCGCCACCCTGCGGCGCTACGCGGCAGACCTGGGTCGGATTGACCTTGTTCTGGTTCGGTGGACAGTCGGTGGTGCTGCAGGACGGGTTGTTGAACGACCAGCCGCCTGCCGGCGGCGACTGCGGACTGGTGCAGTCGGGGGCATTGGCGTTGTGTTCGAACGTCGCCCAGATGAATTCCGGATGTGTCGGCGTGTTGACGACGAGATGGAAACCGACGAGTCCCATCGTAACCGGCTGGCAGCTGTCGCCGACCACGCCCTGAATCGTATACATGGTTTTCGGTGCTGCGCCGCTGAACGTGCGCCAGGCCGCCTTGAGCTCGACCGATCCGGCTGGCAGGGCAGTGGTCTTCGGCGCGGACGTGATGCAGGTCGTGTTGTTGAAGTCGCAGCCGGTGATGAAGTCGTATTCGGTCTGGTTCACCCACATGCTGTAGTACACGACGTTCTTGTTCTGGTCGTACAGCGGATCGCCGGTGGCCTGGTCGTCCGAGCCGGCATCCACGCCCGCGCCTTTGGGCACGCGCGGACGCAGGAACAGTTTCTTCGCGTCAGCCGCTGCGGCCTTCGGGCTCGCCGAGCACGGCGCGCTGGGCTGCTGTCCCCACGGCGTCACCGGCGTTCCGGCTGGTACGAAGATGCCGTATTCCGGCATCCAGTTCTCGAACTCGCGGCCGCCGCCGGCCGCTGGCTGCACGACGTCGATAAAGGCCTGCCAGGCAAACTGGTGGAACAGGCAGTCGGTCTGGCCGCCGCCGCCCACGTCGGCCGGAAAGCTCGGGCTGGTGAACCAGCTCGCGCTGGCATTGCACGGCGTCTGTGCGAAAGCGGTCTGGCCCAGCAACAGCAGGGCGGCACCGGACAACCAGTGCGTCATACGAGCACTCATGGCTTTTCTCCCCACGGGGTTGGCTTAAGTTGCACTCGGCGTATCACAGTGCGCAACTGTGATTTGGATACATTGATTCAATTTTACGACTACGGCAACCACAAGCGCGAAACCGCGCCGGCGCCTGTCAGTCGTCGGCGATCCTGCCCGGTGGCGAGCGGGGGGGGGGCGGGCGGCCGAATCGGAAGGTGGGGTGCGGAGGATGCCCGGTACATGACGCAGACGTTAAGGGCGGGTTTCGCTACGCCGGGCACAGCGATTCCGTTCAGCAACGTAACGGCACTGTGAAGCGCTGAATCTTCTGTCAATTCAATAGATTAACTGAATTGGTTCAGAAACCGCCTGAAACTGGCAGGAAACATCTCAACCCCATTGATCTGTAACGGAAATTCTCCTTGACAGTCTCAGGGGCTGAGACTAGTGTGGGCGCTGGTGTGTTTTGGTGGGAAATTGTGGGAAGGGTGTCCGGAAATGTTTCAAGGTGAAACCGCGATCACGATCGACGACAAGGGCCGGCTCGCTCTGCCGACAGCCTATCGCGAGCTGATTGCCGGGATCTCCGCCGGGCGTCTGGTGTTCACCTACAACCCGTTCGAAAACGGATGTCTGTGGCTGTTTCCGCTCGGCGAATGGGAAACCGTCCGCGATCAGGTCAACGCGCTGCCAAACGTCAAGGCAGTGCACCGGTCGCTGCAGATGAAGCTGGTCGGTGCCGCGGCCCACGTCGAGCCCGACAGCGCCAGCCGAATCCTGGTGCCGGCGAGCCAGCGAATGGCGGCCGGGATCGACAAGAAAGCCGTGTTGCTCGGCATGGGCGCGAAATTCGAGTTGTGGAGCGAGCAGGCGCACCTCGCGAAGATCCGCCAGACCATAGGCGAGGACGAGATCAGCGACGCGATGATGAACCTGAAGTTGTAGCGGAACCAACGGACCGGGGTGGAGCAGGGTGAAGCAGGACACGCTCAGGCACGTCCCGGTCATGTTGGCGGAAGCGGTGGACGCGCTTGCCGTGAAGCCGGACGGCGTCTACCTCGATGGCACCTTTGGCCGCGGCGGGCATGCGCGCGAGGTGTTGAAACGGCTGGGTGCCGGGGGGCGCCTGTTGTTGCTGGACCGCGATCCGCAGGCGATTGCCTCGGCGCGCGCCGAATTCGGCCAGGACCCGCGTGTACAGGTACGCCACGGCAGTTTCGCCGAGTTGGCGGAATGGGACGCGACGGAGAGGGGTGTGGACGGTGTGCTGCTCGATATCGGTGTGTCGTCGCCCCAGCTGGACGATCCGCAGCGCGGATTCAGCTTCCAGGCCGACGCGCCGCTCGACATGCGCATGGATACCAGCCAGGGCGAGAGCGCAGCCGACTACCTGGCCCGCGCGACCGAGGAAGACATCGCCAACGTGCTCTACGAATACGGCGAGGAGCGCATGAGTCGGCGCATCGCGCGCTGGATCGTCGAGCGCCGTCACGACACCCCGATCCGCACGACCTCCGCGCTGGCGGAGCTTTGTGCGCGCGCGATTCCGAAGCGCGAACCCGGCAAGCATCCGGCCACACGCACCTTCCAGGCGCTGCGCATTGCCGTGAACGGTGAGCTGGAGGCGCTGCAGCGCGGCCTCGACGGCGCGCGCCGCCGCCTCAACGCCGGCGGTCGCCTCGCGGTGATCAGCTTCCATTCGCTGGAAGACCGCATCGTCAAGCAGTTCATCCGCAGCCATTCGCAGCCGCCGCCGGGCCGGCGCGGCCTGCCGCCGCCGCCGCACGAAGCGCTGACCTTGTGCGCGATCGGTGCTGCGCGGCAGCCCGGCGCAGAAGAGATCGAGCGCAATCCACGTGCGCGCAGCGCCGTGCTGCGCGTCGCCGAACGACTGCCGGAGCCCCCCGCATGAAGCGCGTCGGGTTCGTGCTGTTCGCCTTGCTGCTGCTGGCCGATATCGCCAGCGCGATCGGCGTCGTCTACCAGCGCCACGACAGTCGCGTGCTTTTCATCGAGCTGACCCGGCTCAACAAGGAGCGTGACGAAATGAATTTCGAGTACGGACGCCTGCAGCTGGAGCAGTCCACCTGGGCCGAGCCCAACCGCATCGAGCAGGTCGCGCGCGGCCAGCTCGGCATGGACTCGGCCGATCCGGCCGACGTGGTGATCGTGCGCCGTTGATGAACATGTCGCCACGACCGCGCGAATCCGCCGAAGCCAACACGCGCAACGCCACCGCGACTGCGATGCGCGCGGCGGCGCGCGCGCGGCCGGTCAACCTCAAGGCGCGCCTGTCCACGGTGCTGATGCTGCTGACCCTGGCCGGCACCGGCCTGGTCGTGCGCGCGGTCGACCTGCAGGTCGTGCGCAAGGACTTCTACCAGGAACAGGGCGATGCGCGTCATCTGCGCGAAGTGCCGATCGCGGTATCGCGCGGCGCCGTGCTCGACCGCAACGGCGAGCCGCTGGCCGTGTCCACGCCGGTGGAATCGATCTGGGTCAATCCGCAGGAGCTGCTGCAGCACACCGGTCGTATCCCCGAGCTCGCCTCGGCGCTCGCCATCGACGAGGCCGTGCTGCGGCAGAAGCTGGACCAGCGCGCCGACAAGGAATTCCTGTATCTCAAGCGGCACCTGAATCCGGACGATGCGAAGCTGATCCTCGACCGCAAGATCCCGGGCGTCAGCGCGCAGCGCGAATTCCGCCGCTACTACCCCAGCGGCGAAGTCATGGCACATGTGCTGGGCTTCACCAATATCGACGATCGCGGCCAGGAAGGGCTGGAACTCGCGTTCGACGAATGGCTCGCCGGAAAGCCCGGCGCCAAGCGCGTGATCCGCGACCGTCTCGGCCATGTGGTCGAAGACGTCGAGCTGCTGCGCGAGCCGCAGCCGGGCCGCGACCTGACCCTGTCGATCGACCGGCGCATACAGTACCTGGCCTATCGCCAGCTCAAGCGCACGCTGCTCGAGCATGGCGCGAGTTCGGGCTCCATCGTCGTGCTCGACGCGCGCAACGGCGAGATCCTCGCGACCGTCAACCAGCCTTCCTACAACCCCAACGCCGTCAACAACGGCGACACCGCGAGCCGGCGCAACCGTGCTCTAACCGACGTGGTTGAGCCAGGCTCAACGGTGAAGGCCTTCACCATCGCTGCGGCGCTGGAGGCCGGCAAGTGGAAGCCGAACACGCCGATCGATACCTCGCCGGGCACCATGCCGCTGGCCGGGCACATCATTCGCGACACCAGCAACAAGGGCCTGCTCGACGTCACTGGCGTGCTGACGCGTTCGAGCAACATAGGCGCGGCGAAGATCGCCCTGACCCTGTCGAATGAACACCTCTACGACGTGTTCAAGCGCTTCGGCTTCGGCGAAAGCACCGGCAGCGGCTTTCCGGGCGAAGCGCCGGGCGTGCTGCCAATCGCCCGGAGTTGGGGCGTTGTGGAAAAAGCTACCATATCTTATGGCTACGGCCTCAGCGTCACGCCGATGCAGCTCGCCCAGGCCTATGCGGTACTGGCAGACGGCGGTCGTCTGCGTGCGCCGACCTTCGTCAAGGGTGCGCAGAACCCCGACACCGCCGTGCTCGACCCGAACATCGTGCGCACCATCGTCGGAATGCTCGAAACCGTGATCACGCCGGCCGGTACGGGCCTGCGCGCCGCGGTGCGCAACTACCGCGTCGCCGGCAAGACCGGCACCTCGCGCCGTGCGGTGGCCGGCGGCTACGAAAGCCGCTACATCTCGACGTTCGCCGGTCTGGCTCCGGCGAGCAATCCGCGTCTGGTCACGGTCGTCGTGATCCACGATCCACAAGGCGCCTACACCGGCGGGATGGTCGCTGCGCCGGCGTTCAGTCGCGTCATGGACGGCGCGCTGCGCCTGCTCGACGTGCCGCCAGACAATGTGGAAAAGTGGTACGCCGACGGAACCGGCAACTGGGCTCCGATCGAGGCCGGCGACGCCGCGCCGGAATACGCGCCAGGCGCGACCAGTTTCGAGGAAGGGGTACCCGAATGACGGCGCCCCCGATGCACGCATTCGCGATCGGCGTCGCCCCGCTCGGCGCCCTTCGTCCGGTTGCCCCGGCGGCGTTGGCGCGGACTGTGGCGGTCCTGGAGGACCGGACACCCGCGCCGCCCGCCCTTATCGCCCGGCCACCACGCCGACTGCAGGCGGTGCGTCCGTGCTGACCCTGCGACTGAGCGAAATCGCCGTGTGGACACGCGGTCATCTGGCCGGCGCCGATGTGGCCGTCACCGGCGTGGCTACCGATACGCGTTGCCTGCGTGGCGGGGAACTGTTCGTCGCGCTCAAGGGCGAGCGTGTCGACGCGCATGATTTCCTGGTCGCCGCGCAGCAGGCCGGTGCGGCCGCGGCACTTGTCGCGCGCAAGGTCGACGCGGCGCTGCCGCAGATCGTCGTCGCCGACACCGAGCGCGCGCTCGGCGATCTTGCCGCCGCGACGCGGACGCGCATCGATGCACGCGTGATCGGCATCACCGGTTCCAACGGCAAGACCACGGTCAAGACCCTGACCGCGGCCATCCTTGCGCGTCGCGGTCCGACGCACTGGACCCCGGGTAATCTCAACAACGAGATCGGCCTGCCGCTGACCCTGCTCGCGCTGCCGCCGCAGACCGAATTCGCCGTGCTCGAAATGGGCGCCGGCAAGCCCGGCGACATCGCCTACCTGGCCGCGATCGCGCGGCCTGACGTGGCGCTGGTCAACAACATCGCGCCGGCGCACCTCGAGCGCATGAAGACACTGGCGGGTGTGGCCGAAACCAAGGGCGCGCTGTATGAGGCGCTGCCCGATGACGGCATTGCCGTGATCAACGGTGAGGATCCCTTCGCCAGCCGGTTCGCGGAGCTCGCCGGATCGCGCCGCATGCTGCGTTTCGGCTTTTCTTCCGGGTTCGACCTCTGGGCCGATGCGCTGCAACTCGGTGTGCGCTCGCGCTTCCGCCTGCATACACCGCAGGGCAGCGCCGACATCGATCTGCCGCTGGCCGGGCGCCACAATGTCTCCAACGCACTGGCCGCCGCGTCGATCGCGCACGCACTCGAGGTACCGCTGGCGCTTATACAGGCGGGCCTCGAACAGGCGCCCGCGGTAGCGGGACGGCTCGTGCGCCACGAGACCACGGCGGGCTGGACGCTGATCGACGATAGCTACAACGCGAATCCCGGCTCTGCCGCCGCCGCGATCGACACGCTGGTGCTGCAGCCGGGCGATGCCTGGCTCGTGCTCGGCGACATGAAGGAACTGGGCACGGACGCCAGCGCGCTGCACGCGCGCATCGGCGCGCACGCGCGCGCCGCTGGCGTGCGCCGCCTCTACGCCACCGGCGAGTTGAGCCGCGCCGCTGTGCTTGCCTTCGGTGACGGCGGCCGTCACTTCGCCGGCCAGGCGGAACTCATCGACGCGCTGCGGGCGGAGGTCCGCGCCGGTGTCTGCTGCCTGGTCAAGGGCTCACGCTCCTCTGCGATGGATCGCGTGGTCGCGGCGCTGCTGGGTGCGCAGGGGGACTCTCATGCTGCTTGAACTCGCCCGCTGGCTGACGCCCTATGTCAGCGCCTTCCATGTCGTGCAGTACCTGACCTTCCGCGCCATCATGGCGACGCTGACGGCGCTGGTCGTGTCACTGCTGGTCGGGCCGGGCATGATCCGCCGCCTGTCGGCGCTCAAGGCCGGTCAGGTGATCCGCCAGGATGGTCCTCAGTCGCATCTGTCCAAGGCCGGTACGCCGACCATGGGCGGCGCGCTGATCCTCGCGTCGATCGCCGCGTCGACGCTGCTGTGGGCCGATCTGCGCAACCGCTATGTGTGGCTCGTGCTGGCAGTGACCGTCGTGTTCGGTGCGATCGGTTTCTACGACGACTACACGAAACTGGTGCTCAAGGACAGCCGCGGCCTGGCCGCGCGCTGGAAATACTTCTGGCAGTCGATCGGAGGGCTCGGCGCCGCGCTGTTCCTCTTCTACACGGCCGATGTGCCGGCTGCCACCGCTCTGTACCTGCCCCTGTTCAAGCAGGTCGCGCTGCCGCTCGGCGCGTTCTTCTTCGTGCTGCTGGGCTATCTGATGATCGTCGGTTTCTCCAATGCGGTGAACCTGACAGACGGCCTGGACGGACTGGCCATCATGCCCAGCGTGCTCGTCGCCTGCGCGCTCGGCGTGTTCGCATACCTCGCCGGCAACGCGGTGTTTTCCAATTACCTGCAGATTCCGGCCGTGCCCGGCGCGGGCGAACTGACCATCTACTGCGGCGCGCTGGCCGGCGCTGGCCTCGGCTTCCTGTGGTTCAACACGTATCCGGCACAGGTATTCATGGGCGACATCGGCGCGCTGGCGATTGGCGCCGCGCTCGGGCTCATCGCCGTGATCGTGCGCCAGGAAGTCGCGCTGCTGATCATGGGCGGCGTCTTCGTCATGGAAACCGCGTCGGTCATGCTGCAAGTCGCGAGTTTCAAGCTGACCGGCAAGCGCCTGTTCCGTATGGCGCCGATCCACCACCACTTCGAACTCAAAGGCTGGCCCGAGCCACGCGTCATCGTGCGCTTCTGGATCATCAGCGTCGTGCTGGTGCTGATCGGTCTCGCCACGTTGAAGGTGCGCTGATGAGCGAAAGCCAGGCCACCCGCCGCAGCGAACTGCCCGGTCGCTATGACCGCGGCCTGTTGCTGGCCGCGCTGGGCCTGGCCGGTCTGGGTGTGGTCATGGTCGCGTCGAGTTCGATTCCGGTCGCCGACAATCAGCACATCGGCCCTTTCTACTACGTCACGCGTCACCTGATTTTCCTGCTGCTGGGCCTGGGCCTCGCGATCGGCGCGATGCGGCTGGAACTGGAGACCGTGGAGCGCCACAGCGGTATCGTGCTGCTGATCGGTTTTGCGCTGCTGCTGTCGGTATTCGTGCCCGGTGTGGGCATGCGCATCAACGGCGCACTGCGCTGGATCCATCTGGGTATCTCGGGCTTCCAGCCGGTCGAGGCCTTCAAGCTGCTGTTGATCGCCTACCTGTCCAGCTATCTGGTGCGCCATCGCGAGAGCGTGCAGCGCAACTTTTTCGGCGTGATCAAACCGATCGCGGTGTCCGGTGTCGGCGTGGTGCTGCTGCTGGCGCAGCCGGACTTCGGTTCCGCCGCGCTGATCGGTGCGCTGACGGTCGGTCTTATCTGGCTCGGCGGCGCGCGCATGCGCAACCTGGTTTTCCTCGGCCTGCCGATGATGCCGGTGATGGCCTGGGCAGCGATGTACGCGGAGTACCGCATCAAGCGCCTGACTTCGTTTCGCGATCCCTTTCTCGATCCATTCGGCGACGGCTATCAGCTGGCCCAGGCGCTGATCGCGGTGGGCCGCGGCGAGTGGTTCGGCGTTGGTCTCGGCGGCTCGGTACAGAAACTGTTCTATCTGCCCGAAGCGCATACCGACTTCATTCTTGCCGTGCTGGCCGAGGAGCTGGGTCTGTTCGGCATCCTGCTGGTGCTGGGGCTGTTTGCCTGGCTCTGCGGCCGCGGCCTGCTGATCGGCGCGCGCGCAGTACAGCGTGGCCTGAATTTCCAGGGCTATGTCGCGTTCGGCATCTCGCTGTGCATCGCGCTGCAGGAGCTGGTATCGATCGGCGTGAATCTCGGAGTGCTGCCGACGAAGTGACTGACCCTGA
>NZ_JAVTWC010000037.1:0-2764 GCF_032229445.1 Tahibacter sp. | reverse complement strand
CGCGCGATCCATCGTCTCGTAGGAGGTCGGGCTTTTCAAGGCGTCCGTAAAACCCAGCCGCAGGTCGGTTTCCTTGACCATGTCGAGCAGGCTGGTCATCGGCCAGATGGCGTTGAGTTCTGCCTTGAGCGCAGTCAAGTTAGGCGGATCGGGCTGCGCATCGAGCGGCGTCAACGTGATCCAGCCGCCGCCTTTGCTGCTCAACCGGACGGAGGGATTCTTCTTCAGGCCGGCGTCGAAGGTGGACAGCGCCTCGCGCATCGCCGACTGCAAGTCGGCGATGAAACGATCCGCGTAAAGTGGGAGATTCAACGCCTGGTAGTAGCTCTCTCGGTTCTCGTCAAAGTCGGCTGGGAGGTCGTCGTCGGGATCGCGGTAGCGGTTTGCGCCAACCACCCAAACTTCCTTGCAGCGCAGTCGCTCGCGCAGCGCTTCCAGCACCGCGATTTCGTAGGTGACGCGGTTGACCCGATCCCGGCCGGCAGCGTCCTTCTCCATCACGGCTTCGCGCCACAGGCCACGCACCACGCCGTCGAGCGGGACGTCCTCGTCGGCCGGGAAGGTATGCACCTTGGTATTGGCGAAGCGTTTCACCAGTTCGAGCGCATCCATCACCGGGCGGTGGCGGTCGTTGTTGGAACGGAATTCCAGCGCAGCCAGCAAGGTCGGCACCATGCGCCGATAGTGGCCCTGGTATGAATTGCGGATCACGGTACGCAGCGTGATGCGATAGGTTGGCCCGCTGGCCTTCCATTCCTTGACCAGATCGCGCAGGGTCTGTTCATCGACCACCGGGAACACCACGTCGCGCACCACGCCATCCGGTTGGGCCAGCGTAGCGTCGGCCAGGCTGAACAGGAGGTTCTGCTTGCCGGTGACACGCTTCAGATCTTCCAGCAATTCCCGCTCGACCTTGCGCTCGGCACGCGCGCCGATCTGGTGGATGGTCTCGATCAGCAAGTCCACCAGGTCATCGGTCAGACTGCGGGCGCGCAGATAGACGAAGGCCGCCAACCAGGTGATGCGAGCAGCATCTGGATGCCGGCGCAAGTCGCGAGGAACCTCGACCGAAACTCGCTGGCGGCAACGCTCTAGGTCGCGCGGTGAAGTTCGGTCGAACAGATCGGCGGGCAGGTTGATTCCCCGGATCAGTTCCAGCCTCGCCAACTCGTCCTGCATGCTGGCAAGGCTAGGTCGACCAGGACTGCCACGTAGCTTCAGCAGGACAGCCGGTGCGCTGCCTATCGCGTCGTCTTGGTTGAGTTCTTCGCTGCCGTCACCCTCTGGACGCAGTAGGGCATCCAGGTTCTTGCGTGTTGCGAGCGACAGCCGTGCATAGACGCCGTTATGGAAGCGGCCTTCGTGAGCGCGCAAAGCGCTGCGCGCGATACGCTCCACCCTGTCGGCCGTCGGCGGCTCGATGGCGAGTTCCCGGCAACGCGCTTCCAGCCGCTCAATCATCGAATCAATGTCGCCGGCGAGCTCGCCGGCGACATGATCGCGCAGCCAAACCGTCAGCATCTCCGAGTCGGCGACTGTGGCTTCGCGGAAGCCGAAGCGCCCGCGAATTTCAGCGCGCAGGCGCTCCTCCGTGCGCCCGGTGAGGAAGGCTTCGCCATCGATTGGCATCGGCACATCGAGTTGCTGGCGCAGTGAGGCGACCCCTTGCGCCTCGATTTCATCCTTGTCGCGCGGGAACCGGCCACGCTCACGGAAGAAGGTCAGCAGGACGGCAAAGCCCAGCCGGTTCGTCCAGTTCTTTGTCATCACCAACTCGCGCTCAGCCGATGCCAACAGCCACTGATCTTCTGCGCTGCCGTTCGCCATGCCGCTACGCTCCTGGACGCGAGGACTCGGGCCAGCCGACCCGCGCCAGGGTCTCGATCAAGGTGGTGCGTTTGACGCCGAAATTCCGACACACCGCCGCCTTGGACATACCGCCGTCGAGTGCGGCGACGATCGCGTTCAGCTTTTCGCCAGTGATTGCCTGTGGTCGGCCGCCGATCCGGCCACGTTTGCGTGCGGCGGCCAGGCCGGCGACGACACGCTCTTGAATCAAGGCGCGCTCGTACTGCGCCAGTGCACCGAATACCTGGAACAGGAACTCGCCCGATGGCGTTGTTGTATCCAGGCTCTCCGTCAGCGAGCGAAACGCCACCTGTTTGCCCCTGAGTGAGGTCACGATAGCGAGCAGGTGCGACAGCGAGCGGCCGAGCCGGTCCAGCTTCCAGACGACCAATACAGCGCCAGGGCGGACAAATTCTAGCGCCCGAGCTAAGCCCGTGCGGTCATCCTTCGCGCCGGAAGCGTGATCCTCGAATAGGTGACGTGGATCGACGCCGGCCGCGAGCAGCGCGTCGCGCTGCAAGTCCGTGCTCTGCCGGTCGGAGTCCGACGACACGCGCATGTAGCCTACCAACATATCGGATAACCCCTAAATTTAGTTTCCGTATAGTAGCGCATAGCGACATGGTTTCCCGCACATTATCGAGGCCTGTCGTGAGCCGTTTCGTTGGCAGTTTTCTACGTGTCGTAAAACACTTGTTTTGCGACATCGGCTCTATTGGTATCGTGCTTTATATTTTACCTGAACAGGTATAAACTGCCGCCATGACCCATAAAGAAAAAGCGCTCGAATGGATCGCGAGCAGCTACAAGGATCTGATGGCGTTGCCACCTGACGTGCGCAGGCGCTTCGGTTACGCACTGTCGTTGGCGCAGATGGGCGATCAGGACGACGCGGCAAAGGTGCTCAAGGGCTTCG